>JABUSD010000098.1 GCA_021442845.1 Holdemanella sp. | reverse complement strand
ACGGATTTCCTTTTGTCAGCTCAGAAACGATGACATTCCTGTTCGATGGAGAGACTGTCGACACAGCTATTCCGAATGTCGCCAAAGCTTCAGGATACCTTCCATTTGTCGTGAAGCAGTGCGAATATCCATGTAATCCATAGCTTATCCAGCATCCATAATCCTCTAGTTTATTGAATATAATGTAAGGATTGTATTCCTTTCCTGATAATCCATTGACCGCCATTGCAGTTACCATTCCTACGCATGTTCCTTTCTCACCATAGAATGGATACATCCCCTGGGAGTAGACCGGGAAGCCATTGTATGCTCCAAAACCACATCCGGTTGCAACATTGTTGAGGGATACGTCCCCTTCGATATCGTTGTAGTTAAGACGTTTCATAGTGGTTATGTTGCCCCACGCATCCGTTATCTCCTGCTGGCTTTTCTGCGTCCCTTTCCCATCATTGACCCAGTACAGTCCGACCATGCCCCTCTGTCCAGGGATCAGGCAGGCAGACTTATCAAAGGAATTCTTCTGCTCGTTTCCAGGGATTCCATCCTTGTCGAAGCAGTCGACAACCACCGCATGGATATCAATATCCTTGTCCGTATGGATAACAAATCGGACCGGCTCAAACTTCCCTTCATCATTTGTTGCCGTATAGATATCCAGCAGTGCACCACCTGTAGAATAGGAGGATTCCTTGCCGGTATGAGGAAGATAATAGCATCCTACCGTGATGGCAAACCATCTGTCTCCTCCCTCTACATAGTAGGCAAGATCTGTTTCAGGATCCCTTTTCCATTCACCCTTCTTCTCCCTGATGAATCGATAGAGAGGAAGGTTGGCTGTATAGGCATTCCCGTTGGAGACATACGACTGCCCCCAGAAAGCCTCGATATTATTCTCGAATTCCCAGCTCGTGCCTTCCTCGCTGCTGCATGCAGTAATCCCTGAAGAACACTTTGAATCTCCTACAATGGCTGTGGAAACGGATACGATCATCATCATCACAGCCGATATGCCAATGACAGCCAGAGCGAACAGCCCGGCTGCAATTGCCTGCAATTTCTTTTTCTTGTCCTTCATAGACCTACTTCTTGATGCGTTCGAACAGGTCGAATACATCATCATCAAGCGTAATCTTTACACGGAGTGCCGTTGAGTTACCAATCTGTGCATAGCATTCCCCGATGTTGGCAAACTGTACGAACTCCTTTTCTGTATCTGGAATGATGGTAGAACCATTAAAGAACTGTATACCACTCGATCCAAGTCCGAAGAAGAATTTGTAGCTGGAGTTGTTTACAATCGCTTCACCTTCCTCCTTGACGGAATCCTTCAGCACATCGCTGATCTGCTGTGTAGCCGAAGTGAATCCGCAGTAGTATTTTCTTACACGCTTTACAATGGACTGGAAGTACATCATGATGGATTCGCATCGCTTGTCCATGATGATGGAGAATTCATCTGCATACAGCTGCTTTCTGTATCTGTTGCCATCTGATATGATCTCTGTCCAGATGTAGGAAAGTACATTGTAATATTCAGCCATCAATACGCTTGAACCAGTATTGTCCTGCAATGAGGATACATTGAAGTTGATCAGCGGATTGTCCAGGTTGACATTCGTGTGACCATTGAACAGTGCACTGTCAGCACCGACCGCAAGCGATTCGATGAACAGTCTGCATCTCTTAAGAAGGCTTATCTGTTCCACATCAGGCATTTCGCTGTTCCTTTCCTCTTCAATCATCGCTTCAATCCGGTCATAGACATCCTTCATGACTGGATAATCCTCATTTCTGAAGTTGTCCTTGATATACTGTGCATCCGTATCAAGGGTTATTCCCATATCCTTATAAATGCCCTGCAGGACGCTTTCTATGATGCCCATGCGTGGATCATCATCCTTTGCCGAAATGCCCTTATACACGCTCAGAAAGGTCCTCAGGAAGCGTAGATGATTAGAAAGCGGATAAATATCCTTCAGAGGCACTGTTGCGTCACCATCATCGCTTTCAGGGATATTGAAGCGTATCTGGAGCGGATTCATGCGTCCGCTTTTCGTGCTGGAACAGTCGATGTTTACTCCTCCAAGATAATGTGTAAGCTTGTTCAGCTCCTTGCCCTCCACATCGATAATGAACTGCTTGTAGCCAAGTGCAAAACGTGAATAGATAAGCCACATCATGAAGAATGTCTTACCCATACCGGATGCACCGACAATGAATTCGTTATAGTTGGATCTGTCACCCTGTGCAGTGAAAGAATCATAGAATACGACACCATTTGTCTGCAGGGTATTTCCTATGTAGACCGGTGGAGTGCTTACCTGTGGTGTCTCCCTCAGAGGTACAGAGTCATACAGTGCCTCAAAAATGAATGGATACATCAGTGCAAGCGTATCAGTCGTTGATGCCTTGAAGAATCGGTCAGGCACGTCATGGCAGATTGGAGCACAATAGTTGAACAGATCGAATGGTTCAAATACTCCATCACGGAAGCGGATGCCTTCGCTTGCGAACACTTTGTCAAGCTCCCTTGAAATGGCATTCACCTGTGCAATGCTGTCGCCCTTGATTCGAAGGAAAGTAGCAAAATAGAATGGCGTATCATTGTCCGCAACCATCTTCTCCTGCAATGCCGCCTTGTTCTCTATTTCATTCCTTACGGCGGTCCGCTGGGATTCCTCCTTAGCATTGTCAAGATTCTTCCTTTCATTCCTTAGATCCTTGTCAAGCTCCTTTATGATTACATCCTGCTCCGCAGGCATGAAGTGCATCGAGAATTCAATGTCAGCTGCTGTTGCCAGATAGGACATCAGTGCAAATACAGGCTGCTTCTTATAATCAGATACATATTTGATGCGGCAGAATGTATCATCAAGCTCAATCGACTGCTTGAATCCGGTATCAACCGACCCGAGCCGTGTCGGATACAGATAATCCATTACGCCGCTATCCAGCATCTCCTTCTTCGCCTCGAAGAAGAGCTTTGAATTGATCGGATGGTAATAACAGAAGAGCACATTATAGGTGTCTGTGAAATCAAGAATCTCTGTACGCTGGAATGTCCCTATAGCACCAATAATCTCTCTGCAGCGGCTTTCCAGACGGCTGATATTCTTATCCTTCAGTATGAATAGGAATTCCCTATCCACAAGCTCCTTTGTTGCAGAGACCTGCTTAAGGCGTGTCTGTGCATCCTTCAGGATCTGGTATTTAATCATGTCCTGTTCATTCCTTCTGTCCAGCCCATCAATGAAATACTGGTAATCCCTGATATACTTGTCTACGTCCGCACCGACCTGGAAGGAGAATATCTGCCCATTGCCTATGGAACGTGAGAATACATGCTTATATCCGTTCAGATAGGACATCTTTGCATCATCCTTGAACTGGAACAGATTTGTTCCGACCGTGCGGACCATCATGATGTAATTTCCGTCATCGTCTACAAACATCATCTTTTCCGAGTCAAACGAAAAAGGGATGATACTGGAAACATCAACCCTCTTCAGCTTTGATCTGGCTTTGGATGATTCCGCCTTTTTGGCAGGCTTCTTTTTCTTATCTTTCTTTACCTTATCTTTCTTCATCAAAAACACTAGACAATACCTCCGTTCCTTTCTACCTCTTCCCTGAAACGTATCCATTCCTCATCCTCATTATCAGCGGGAATGATGTCAATCCTTTCAATTTCGCTTTTCGGGATATAATAGTATGTTTTTTCACTGTTCATATATCTGTACCACATCTGCAGATGCTGCAGTATGGACAGATGGTCAGGCATCTCGATAAGCAGCAGTCCAATGCAGGCTGCAACGCATAATGCCATCATTAATCCATAGATTTCACTTACAAAAAGCTTCGATCCATAGAATACGGCAAGAAATCCGGCTGATATCACAATCAGATCGGAACCGCTGAACAGCCATATCAGAAGCGGCTTGACTGATTTCTTGTCGACAATTATATAAACCTTGTTTCGCATAGATTATCTCCTTTTCTTGATGCCCAGACCCCAGCGGTAGTCCCTGCTTACAGTCTTGGCACCATTGTTGAATGTTGTAATCGTCTGCCGTCTTGCAATTCCAGCAATGCCCCCGTGGTTTACTGTCTGCTTATCATCACCAGAGGAAAGCGTTGTCCTTGTGCCTGTCACAGCCCCGGCAAGCCCGCCTGAACGCACAGTGGAAGTCACCCCATCCGAATCCGTATGGGAAGAGAAATCGCCTGCAAATGCACCGGCAAGCCCTCCTACCCTGTCAGAAGTTGTGCTCCCATCTGCACCGGCAGTGTATGACCTGTTTCCAAACAATGCACCAGCAAGCCCACCCTGGCTTGAACTGGAAATATTGGACCCGTCCTTTCCAGTCGTCTTCGAGCGGCTTCCAAGGACAGCCCCTGCAAGCCCTCCGGCACGTGAGCGTGTGACAGCCCCTGTAGATGGATCTGTACTCTGTGTAGCTGTTCCTGCTACTGCCTTTGCGATTCCACCGCCCAATGTGGCTGAGCCTACACCTGCGGCAAATCCGGCAGCCGCCTTGACTCCTGAACCCATTACAGAACCTACGCTCCTCATCTGGTTAAGCGTCTCCATGATTCCAGCACCATATCCGCCTATCATTGCCTGTACAAAATTAGGTGCAGTTATGACAAGGCTTATAGCACCAAACATAAGGGCACACTGTGCAAGCGGATAATTGCCTGCCTGACTACCGATGTCCGATATGATACCCATAAAAAGGACAAGAAGGAACATCTGCGTTATATTCATGAGCCACTGCCCCAGGAAGCTGTTCTTCCATATCGTGAACGCCTGCGGATTCTGATAGTTCGTCAGGGACGTACAGCACAGCGGCGTTATGACATAATAGAATGCAATGGCAATCATACGCAGTGCCATCTGGAGCATTACGATGAAAAGCAGTATCAGGTATATCAGCATGCCAACCAGAACCATCCAGTTGACCTGCCATCGGTAATCGCCGTTCTTCATTTCGTTGATATCAAAATTGTTGTTCTCAAGATTATAGTTGTGCACCAGATCGCCAGCACCATTCCCATCCGAAAGCGTATTATCCATTGCCGCCAGCTGCTGTGCATCCGTACCTGTAGACATCCCGCCGAATGACTGCAGGACGGCAAGTATAAGCGGATCGGCAAGCTGCTGTTCCCCTTCTCCGGAAACATTGGTACTTGCACCCCCGTTTCCAGAAAAATCCGTTGTTGCAAGGATTGTGCATGTCTGCTTGACAAGATTGTTTGCATAGACGACCAGATACTGCGTTGAAACGGCAAGCACCATTCCAAGCACGGCGGAAGCAAGCTTCCTGTAAAGCTGCATGCCCTGCTCGTCATCCAGTATCATAGCCTTCACGACCTCGTAGCTGATCTTCGTAACGATGATCAGCGGCATAAGTGCCAGGAATGTAGTAAACGCCGAAGATATAAAATCGTTATTTGTGATGATATCGAATCCCAGCACACCATTTATCGTGCTATCCAGGACCATGTTTATCAGCCATGTCAACGCCTTGAAAGCACCCCAGAGAATCTCCCTAAGCAGATCCATGATGGTCTTAGCTATATCCATATTAAATTCCTCCTTTCAGGGCTGTCAGGAAAAGCAGAATCATACATATCATGCACAGCATATAAGGAAGTATTATATGCCTGTTTTCAATCGCCTTTTCCTTCAGCAAGCCCATATCAAAAGTCTTTGTCTTATCCATTGCCCTTTCCTCCTGTAGAAGGGCACATAACTCTTCAAGCTTGTTTTTCAGGTCCTCCACCTGAGCATACTGGGAATATTCCGGAAGCGGACTCTGGAGAGCATCGCACGTCATCCTGTGCAGTTCGGAAATCTTCCCCTTCAGTTCTTCATCCATTGCAGGAGATGAATTATTCACATCCGACAGGAGAATGGCATCCATCTTTTCTTCCAGATCATCCACCTTCTTCTCCATAGAACCGATACGCTCTGCCATCTGGTACATCAGTGCCGAATTTTCTGCATCGTCCGATCTCCTTTCAAATTCCTTGAGTATCTTCCAGAACTCTGGCATCGGCAAGGATCTGTTTACATCCCTGCTGTCAGCACACCAGTGGCAGAAGTCCTCAAGCTCCTCGTATGTATCCATCCTCTGCAGAATCTTGTCTGCATACCTTACAATGAAGCTTGCATCAGTAATGCCAAGCTCCCTGAAAAGCATATCAACCCTATCCCTGCCGAATTCATCGTACAGGCAGGCTTTATCTTGCATCCTCATTCCTCCTCTCCTGGAAACGGGGGCAATCTGCCCCCATACTACAATTCCGTCACCTCGACATCCTTTCCGGCATTATCGATATTTTCTCTAATCTGCCGCATCTGTCCTTGACTCAATATACGGTCTGCATAAATGGACAAATCCAGACGTTTTTCAAGCCCCAAACGAATCTTCGCCATCAGCAAACCATCAAATTCCGGCTTGGCGTAGATACATACATCCAAGCCTTGTTCAAGCCCCAATCGAATCTGCTTCATCTGCCAACAATCAAATTCCGGCTTGGCATAGATGGACACATCAAGCCCTTTTTCAAGCCCCAAACGAATCTGCCGCATCTGCCAATCATCAAATTCCGGTTTGGCGTAGATAGATACACCTAAGCCTTGTTCAAGACCTTCTCGAATCTGCATCATCTGCCAATCATCAAATTCCGGCTTGGCATAAACTGATACATCCAACCCTTTTTCAAGACCTATACGAATCTGCCACATCTGATCCCAATCAAAATCCGGTTTGGCATAAATGGAAACATCCAGACCTTTTCTAATTCCTTCTTCAATACAACTCCTCTGCATAGCATCATATTTCCAAGCATCAAATTTCTGCATCCTCATTCCTCCTCTCCTGGAAACGGGGGCAGATTGCCCCCATATTACAATTCCATCTCTTCGTCATCCTTTTCGGCATTATCGATATTTTCTCTAATCTTCCTCATCTTCCAAGCCTTATATTCAGGCTTTGCATAGACGGAAACATCGATTCCTCTTTCAAGACCTACTCGAATTTCATACATCTGCTCCCAATCAAATTCCGGCTTGGCATAGAT
>JABUSD010000148.1 GCA_021442845.1 Holdemanella sp. | reverse complement strand
CTTCTGGGCTGTATTAATTCCAACATCACTTTCCAATAAGATAATCATGATTTCTTCTAATAATTCATCATTGATTCCATTGTAGTTCAAAGATAACTGATGAATGCGGGCCCCAAATGTCTTTTTGGAACGGTCTAGTCCACTTAAATATTTGTCTTTATCTTTATTCCCTGAGAATTTACTAACGAATGAATCAAATATTCCCATATCTATTCTCCTTCCTTATCACTATAGGAAATGGCATCCTTTAACTGTACTTTTAACAGCTGGGATACACCATCCTTTTGCATGGTAACACCATATAATGTATCACATTGTTCCATTGTACCTGGTCTGTGGGTTACAACGATAAACTGTGACTGGTTTCTAAAGTGCGATAAATAGCGTGCAAAGCGTTCTACATTAGCCTGGTCTAAGGCTGCTTCCACTTCATCAAAGATGCATAGTGGCATTGTACGGGCCTTTAGAATCGCAAATAGTACACTTATCGCAATCAATGCTTTTTCACCACCAGAGAAAGTCTGAATATTCTTGATTACCTTTCCTGGAGGCTGTACATCAATATCAATTCCTGTATTTAATATATCCTCTGGATCAACCATCTTCAGTTTCGCTCTTCCGCCTCCAAACATGGCTTTAAAGCTTTCATCCAGTTCAATATTGATCTTATCAAACATATCCTTGAACTGAACAATCATCGTCTTATCCATTTCATCGATCGCATCCAGTATCTGTTTAGAAGCCAGTTCTAAATCCTCTTTCTGCTTCATCATGAATGTATAGCTTGTCATAAGCTCTTCATATTCAGCTGGAGCATCTAAGTTTACATTTCCTAGCTTTGAAATTTCATCACGAAGATAGGATACTCTCTGTTTGGCTTCTTCCAGATTGATTTCCTGTTTCTTTGTTCTGGCAAATTCAAATGTCATGGAATAGGAGCTGGATAAACGTTCCAGAGTATTTCTTTCCATGGTTGTATATTCTACCTGCTGCATTTCCAATTGATGGATTTCCGATTGAAGCGCTGAAATCTGTCTTCGCTGTTTACGGATGGAATGTTCCAGTTCTTCTACTTCCATGCCTAAATCATAGCGCTTCTGTCGATATGTCTGAATATTCGATGTCAGCATATCAATCTTTTCATGCATCTTGGACATCTGTACAACAAGATCATCTTCTGGCATTTCCTTTGTTTCGTCTAATTCAAATCCAAGCTGCTGGAATTCTAATACATTAGATTCATATTTTTCCTTTTTAATGGATACAATATTTTCCAGTTTTGCCATTTCAATCTGCAATTGAACACAGGATGCAGTTTCATCATCCATATTTCTATTTAAAGCGGATACTTCCTGTTTTAAGTTTTCTACTTTTAAGGCATGGCCTGCAATTTCACTTTCTACCTGACGAAGATCGCGGATTAATGTCATTGGTGTATTCTGATTTTTGACATAACCACCTGTCATAGAACCACCTTTATGCACGATATCGCCATCGAGTGTAACAATATTTAATTGATATTTTAACTGTTTGGCACATTCATTGGCATTTTCAAGTGTATCCATGACAAGAATATTGCCTAACAATCGATCTCTTAATGTGTTATAGCGGTCTTTACATTCAACAAGTTCACTTGCCCATCCAATGAATCCTTTCGCATTGGATGCGATAAGCTGCTGGGTATCATTGGCAATGCTTGCTCGACAGACAGTCAATGGTAAAAATGTAGCTCTACCACTGTGATTCTTTTTTAAAAACTGAATTGCCTTTCTGGCACTGTATTCATCTTTGGATGCGATATGATAGATGCTGCCTCCTAGAGCGGCATTTATCGCATTTTCATAGCCTTCCTGTGCGGTTAAAAGGCTGGATACAACCCCTTCAATTCCACCCAGGGAATCCTTGGCATCCATAATGGCCTTTACGCCTTGCTGGTGCTGGTATGGCTGTTTAGAAATGTTTTCCAATACATTCTTTCGATTCAATAACTGCTGGTGAACTTCCCTTTCCTGGCGCAGTTCATACGATGTTCGATTTTCCTTTGCCTTATAGGATTCCAGGTTTTTCTGGTGCATCTTATAATCCTGGCTCATCGAGTTTAGTCGTTTCTGGCGGTCTTCATATTCAAATCGGGATTCATCGATGATTCTTTGAAGTTCTTTCTGACGCGTCTTGGCATCTTCTTTGCGTAAGGCATACTTACGCTTTTCATCCAGTTCTACCTTCTGTTTTTCCAGCTGGTAGTTCTCTTCCATCGCTTTTGTATACTGTTCCTGCAATTCGGCAATCTTGCGATCCAATGCATATGTTTCTTTACGCAAATCAGCAATCGTATCCTCCTGCTGGTTCATCATCGTCTCCTTGGATACATGCACGGCCTTTGTCTCTAACAGTTCCTTCTGGATTTCCATGACTCTATCATGCAGACTTTCAATATCCTCTACCAGTACACTGATTTCAATTTTGGATAATTCGTCCTTTAATCCGATGAATGTCTTTGCCTTGGCAGCCTGTTTTTCCAATGTTGCGATCTGCTTGGATTTTTCATCAATAATATCCTGTAAGCGATCTAAATTATCTTTTGTACGATCTAGTCTGCGAAGCGATTCATGTTTACGCTTCTTATATTTGGCAACTCCCGCTGCCTCTTCAAAGATAGAACGACGCTCTTCCGGCTTGGCATCCGCAAAACTGGCAATATTCCCTTGTGTAATGATACTTAAGGAATCTCTTCCTAAACCGGTATCCATAACCAGGTCATTGATATCCTTTAAACGACAAGGCGTTTTATTAATGAAATAGCTGGCTTCATTATTTGATCGCTGCAATTGACGCGTGATTTCTATCTCTTCAAATTCCGAATCAAAGATATGCGAGCTATTATCAAAGACAAGCGTCACCTTTGCCATATTGACCGGCTTTTTATATTCACTTCCAGAGAAGATGATATCCGTCATGCTGGAACCAGAACGAAGTGATTTCACACTCTGTTCCCCCAATACCCAACGAATCGCATCGTTGACATTGCTCTTTCCACAGCCATTCGGACCTACAATCCCTGTAATATCCTGATCGAACTGGATAATTGTTTTGTTCGCAAAGCTTTTAAATCCTATTAATTCAATTCTTTTTAAAAACATACTTAACCTCATCCGTATCTTTCATTATACAGAAAACAAAAAGAACATTCCATATAAAAAGAGAAGCATTGCTTCTCTATAGAATCCAGAATTTATTTAATACGGTAAAAATCGTCATTGAAAAGATAACGATATAGTAGATTGCCTGTAAAATATATAGACGATTGTTCTTAATCGATACAATGCCATCAAAGAATAACAGCATTGAAAATGCGATTGGCGTAAAATAGCGTCCCTGGACCCCTTCAATCCTATCTATTTCCTTATAGACATTCAAAACCTGCTGTACACTTGTAAATGTAACACCGGCTTTTGCGGTATGCCCAATCATGCTTAAGAAGATAATTGGAATCATGATACATAGCGCAAATCCAATCCAGAAGCGATTCTTATTTGTGATGGACTTATATTTATCAGAAGATAACAGGGCTAATAAAATCATCACAACAATAGTAAAATAGATGACGCCTGCAGGCATTGGCGTTTTTAACCATCCAAAGTTACCGATAAAGGATGTAAAGTAATACATCATGCCACCACGTAGTGTATTCACAATTAAGCGAGCAAACATTGATGGATTATGCAATACCAATGCTCTTGTGATAAATAGTGGTCGCATATTGATAACCATAAATCCAGTTGCCATAACGATGATACAAAGAAGCACAAGGGATATACGAATCCATGTATTTCCTAATAGACTTCCAACATCCAATGATTTTATCTTCAGGTTCAACTTTTCCTTTGGAATGATCATAAACAGCATACCAACCAGTCCATATGGTATCTTGAGATACAATATCAGAATGGATAAGAAGGCAACTATGAAGAATTCCTTCCATTTCACTTCTTCCTTTACATATTTCAGATTTAGAATATATGCGATCAATAAACAAGCTAGTGAAATGACTAAACTATCATAACTAAAGGATACACATTGCTGGATTGTAACCGGTAATAATAGAATCATACACATCAATTCTCTTTTGACTGGCAATAGCTTTAATGTCATGACACCTAGAATTAATGTGATAATCAAGGCACCTATTTCCGCAAGCTGTAGACACCATAATACGGGAAGATTCAAAAGATATCCTATCAGAAAACCTGGAATAACCTGCAGATATCGAAGGGTTCCAAGGGAAATCTTGAAATGATCCGCTGATTTATCAAAATAGATAGTATCCGCCTTTTCAATCTCCTCTACATCCAGCTTATCATCCCAATAATAGATTTCAGCTGTTCCAACAGCCTTTTTTGATGCCTGATCATACGCATCCACTGCATTTTCAAGTCCAATTGATTTTGTCATCCAGTCAAAATGGGTTCTTTCATCGGGAACAAATCCAATTGGTAGACTAAAGGATAAGAACAATCCCATACAGACAAGAGCAATCGCATAGAACGATATCACATTTAATTTAAGTCCTGCTAATTTATCTTTGAAAGCAGCATCCAGTCTATTGATAGATTCACTAAAATCAACAATCTGTTTATTAAACAGGACATATAGAATACATAAAATCAGATCAAAGACAAATAAACCTCCTAAATAGATATATTTTGCCTTGTTTCTAAAATCGTCACTTTTCCCTTTAAGAGTAACTCCATTTATCGAAACCTTTTCCTCTGTTTTAATAAGGATACTTTCCTTACAGATCTTTGGCATGGATATTTTTACAGATGATTTTCCTTCTTCAATGATAAAATCATCTTTATATTCTTCACTAAAGCCGTTTTCTAAAGAATAATAAACACTTCCTTTTATATCCTTATCCACTGTTTTATCTAAAGATATCTCAACCTGATATACATTGGGAATTGTATTCTGAATCATTTGATAGCAAGCATCACTCTTTGAAATCCCTTCTATATCATAATCAACATTCATTACCTGTTCTTTAGGAATTTCCTGTGTAAGATTATTGATTCTTCCTAGAATATTTGAATATAGATACATTCCTAATCCTAATACAATCACAAAGATAATCAGTGCTTGTTTTATGGTTTTCTTATTGTCCATATAATCACTCCTAAACTCTTCTTTAATATTATCAACAAATATAACTATTTTCCTTTAAATAAGTGGATAAAACTTTTATAAAAGCATCTGCCTTTTCCCTAAAATCTGCATATCCAGGAATAATATAATGAGAATCATGTTGATTCCATGCCTGGATTGTCTTATCATCCACTGCACAAGCTTTCTCTACCGTTTCAATACGGGCTGGATTGTTTTCTAATGAATAGAATTCAGGATGGCTTTTTGCACAGGTTTCTAAATGAAAGATGGCATCATAGCGATTGAATACAGATGGTTTATCCATATTTAACTGGTTGAATACCCATTCACTTTCCGCATCATTCATATAAACCGTACTATCCATCAATCCCCGATCATACATCATAAGAATCTTATCATATGGCATGGAACATGCTGCCATTTCATAGATTCTTTCCTTTTCCATCTGCAGTATCATCTGATATAGATGGTATTCCTGATTGGACCTGCATGTCCAGGGAGCAATTCCATTCAATATCAATTGGGTGGCTGTCTCCGGAATCTGAATGACATAAAAGCCTAGTTTTTCTACTTCTTCCTTAATCAAAGGAACAATTGTGGATTTTCCTCCACACGGTCCTCCCGTTATCACAATCTTTACGATTTTCATTTTAATTCCAATCCATCTTTAAAGGCATTGCCTACGCGCATTCCTAGTTCAATATATCCATTGTTACATGGATCAAATGTGATTGGATGCAGTTTAAACGGATCAATCTTTCCCTCGGTTAATACCGATTCATCCGCGGATACATTGATGATTTCACCAATCATGATTTCACTTTCTGTATCATAGCTTACCATTTTACATTCCAAACACATTGGCAACTGTTCAATAATAGGTGCATTCACAAAATCAGATTGTATATAGGTAAATCGTGTTTTTGCCATCTTATTGGGATTGTTGTTGGCAGATACGACACCTACATAATCACATTCCTTTACATATTCAGATGTTGCCATACTGATGGTATAAGCTTTCTGTTTCAAGATATTCTTTACTGTCTTATGATCTGCACTTAAGGCAATGGCAATCTGGTTTGTATCGATGATACCTCCCCATGCAGCATTCATCGCATCAACAATGCCATTTTCATCATAGGTTGAAATAATAAATACCGGCTGAGGGTATGTATATGGCTTCGCTCCAAAATTCTTTCTCATTATAATCTCCTTCCACACTTTGGACAAAATTCAAAGTCTTCCTGCAGGATATATCCACAATCTAAACAATGGTTTTTCTTTGTCTTATTAATCAATGTCAGATCCTCTTTTTGAATCGTAATGGAATTTCCATCTTCTATCTGTTTACCAATCTGTGCATGTAGCTGATATAAAGTATCACAACATGACATTCTGACATAATATTTCTTATTCCACTTGAATGCAGGAATAAAGAATAGTGATAGTACAGAATAGGTCATATAGACGATATATCTTCCATAGCTTTTGCATTCATCACAGATAACCATCTGGTTAAAGTCTAATTCCTTTGATTCTGTATTTATACCCATAATTAAAAACATGTTTAATCCTCTTTTTCGATGATTTCTTCCTCTTTCACTTTTTCCTGTCCTATCCACGAAAAAGCTTCATCCATATCCATAGTAATCTTATCCCCTTCAACAAATAGAGGAATTCCAATTCTTTCTTTTCCACGAATATCCTTGAAGGCTTCATGGGTATCTCGAACCACTAGATATTCCTTTAGATTTTTTGTATTTTCGGTAATATTGATATATTCCAGGTTTAAATGACGGCTTTTATTGATGGCCATAAAGTTTCTGCAGTGCATACAGATGGGTGTTCCATATACTTTCATTATTCCCTCTCCTTTTCATCTAAATACTTTTCTAAATCATTTAATAAGATTGATATTAATAGAAAAG
>JABUSD010000013.1 GCA_021442845.1 Holdemanella sp. | reverse complement strand
AGTGTGGGAGACTACTTTGGAGGAACCAATCATGTGCTTCCTACTAGTGGTACAGCCCGTTTTTCCAGTGCCCTTGGTGTAGATAGCTTTATTAAGAAATCCAGCTATCTCTACTATACAAAAGAAGCATTAAATGCCTATGGTGACTATATCATCAAGATGGCACAGGAGGAAAATCTGGATGCGCATGCCAATGCAGCGAAAGTGAGGATGTCAAAATGAAAAAGATCGAATCCTATACAGCCCATAAACAGGAAGGCATCCTTTTAAATGCCAATGAAAACAGTTCCAATATTTCAAAGGAATTATTAGAAGAAATGAAAAAGGGAATGGAAGAGGTTTACTTTAACCGATATCCGGATGATGACTGTACGGAACTGTTAAATGCCTATTCTTCATATATTCAACTGGATGCCAATCAGATTCTTTGTGGAAATGGTTCTGATCAGATGTTAGGCATGATGATTGGCTATTATCTGGGAAAAGGAAAGACTTTATATACCATTGCGCCTGATTTTTCTATGTATGATTATTATGCAACTTCTTATGAAGCCAATCTATTAAAATATCCATGCGAAAAGGATGGCAGTTTTGATATTGATGCCTTTATTGAAATGGGATTAGAAAACAATGTCAAACTTGTGTTGTTTTCCAATCCAAACAATCCAACAGGACATTTTCTTGGATGGAAAGACATTAAAAAAATTGTCGAAGCTTTTAAGGATATTCCTGTTATCATTGATGAAGCCTATGTTGAATTTGCCACGGAAAGCATGGTAAATCATATCAATGACTATGAAAATCTATTTGTAACACGTACTTTATCCAAAGCCTTTGGTTTTGCGGGAATGCGCTGTGGCTTTCTATGTGGCCCTAAAAAGGCAATGGCTCAGTTAAAATTATCAAAGGTACCGTATGCCTTGAGTTCATTGACTATGAAACTATCTACCATTCTATTAAGTCATGTCGATGAGTATAAGGAATCCATTGAACAGATTAAAAATAGAAGAGATGCTTTAATTCATAAAAACTATAAGAATATAAAGATTTATCCTTCACAAGGTAATTTTGTGATGGTTACATGCAAGGATAATGATGCCTGTTTAAAAATGTTTGAAGAACAGAAGATTGTACTTCGAATCTATAAGAACTGTGATTATTTTAGAATCACAATTGGCAATGAAGAAGAAATGGAAATTGTAACATCTATTTTAGATGCATATGATAAGGAGGCTTAATATGCGAGATGCTCTACTTGAAAGAAATACAAAGGAAACCAGGATTAAACTATCCATCCATTTAGATGGAAATGGACAATCTAATATAGATACAGGGATTGGATTCTTTGATCACATGCTGACATTGTTTGCCTTCCACTCTGGGTATGATCTGGATATCTATGCCAAAGGGGATTTAGAAGTATGCGACCACCACACAATTGAAGATTGTGGAATTCTATTGGGATGTGCCTTTAAAGAAGCTTTAGGGGATAAAAGGGGAATTGCCCGTTATGGGTCGATGATGCTTCCGATGGATGAAACATTATGCAATGTAACCTTGGATATTAGTGGAAGACCTTATCTGGTTTATAACTGTGAAACTAAAAGAGAGAGCATTGGTATGTATTCGGTAGAGATGACCGAGGAATTTTTGCGGGCTTTTGCCTTTAGTGCAGGGATTACTCTACATGTCAATGTATATTATGGAACCAATGATCACCACAAGATTGAAGCCATCTTTAAAGCGCTTGGTAGAGCTTTAAAACAGGCGACAATGGTTGTATCGGATACAATTCCATCCTCAAAAGGAGTGATTGAATGATTGGAATCATCGACTATGGAATGGGGAATCTAAGAAGTGTTGAAAATGCCCTTTTAAAGATTGGTAAACCATGCATCATCACAAAGGATAAAACAATCCTTAGTACGTGTGATAAATGGATTTTACCTGGTGTTGGTGCCTTTCAGGATATGATGAAAAATATTGAGGATTGTGATCTTTATGATTTCATCAAGGAAGAAGTAGGTATAAAGAAAAAGCCATTACTTGGCATCTGTCTAGGGATGCAGGCACTTTTTGATTCATCCAGTGAAAATGGATATACAAAAGGATTTGGCTTTATCAAAGGGGATGTCTTATTGATGGAAGATGAGACAGTTCGTATTCCCCATATCGGATGGAACTTATTGGAAAGGAATGGACAACACGTTCTGTTTGATAGAATGTCATCAAAACCATTTATGTATTATGTACATTCCTATTGTGCCATGAATTATGAAAATGAAGATTTATATGGATATTCCATGTATGGAAGTTTAAAGATTCCTGGTCTGGTAGGACATGATAATGTATTAGGATGCCAGTTTCACCCTGAAAAGAGCGGGGAAGATGGCTTGAAGATATTACAATATTTTGTGGAGGAATTTATATGATTATTATCCCAGCCATTGATATTATTGATCAATCCCCGGTACGTTTATATCAGGGGGATTATGGAAAAAAGGAAGTTGTTGGAACTTCTGTCTTAGATATTGCCAGAGAATTTGATCGATTGGGTGCTAAATATCTGCATTGTGTGGATCTGGATGGGGCGAAATCTGGAAAAAAGGAAAATGCGAAATTGATCGTATCCTTAGTCAATGAAATCAGTATGCCTATTGAAGTGGGTGGTGGCATTCGTACCATGGAAGATATTGAATTCTATTTAGACAATGGCATTGCCCGTGTCATTCTAGGAACAGCTGCCATTTCCAATGAAGCTTTATTAAAAGAAGCCATCTTGAAATATGGGGATAAGATTGCGGTTGGACTCGACTGCAAGAATGGCTATGTCTGTGGCAATGGATGGCTAGAGGATTCTAATTATTACTATATTGATTTCGCAAAGAAGATGGAATCTTTCGGGGTAAAGACAATCATCTTTACCGATATTTCCAAAGATGGAACCTTAGCAGGACCGAATCTGGATATGTTAAAAGAATTAAAGAAAGCTGTTTCTATCAATATTACTGCATCGGGTGGTATTAAAGATATTATGCATATCAAACAGTTAAAGGATCTGGATGTCTATGGAGCCATTACGGGAAAAGCGATGTATGCCAAGACGTTAGATTTAAAAGAAGCATTGGCATTGTGTGAGGAATAGTTATGCATACAAAACGAATTATTCCATGTTTAGATGTAAAAGCAGGGAAGGTTGTCAAAGGAATCAACTTTGTCGGTTTAAAAGAAGTGGGAGATCCTGTGGATCTTGCCAAGGAATATTATAAGCAGCAGGCGGATGAACTGGTTTTTCTAGATATTACCGCAACCCATGAAGAAAGAGATACAATGGTGCATGTCGTAGAACAGGTTGCAGCTGAAATCTTTATTCCTTTTACAGTAGGTGGTGGTATCCGTACCATTGAAGATATTAAAAGAATGCTTCGTGCGGGAGCGGATAAAGTCAGTTTGAATAGTGCTGCTGTACGCAATCCAGAATTGATAAGAGAAGGATCCATGATGTTTGGAAACCAGTGCATCGTTCTAGCTATTGATGGAAGAAAAAGAGAAGATGGTACAGGATGGAATGTCTATGTGCGCGGGGGAAGAGAAGATACTGGCTTAGACTTGATTGAATGGGTAAAAAAAGGGGTATCCTTAGGAGCAGGGGAAATCCTGTTGACATCGATGGATGCCGATGGAACCAAAAAAGGCTTTGATATCGATATGCTGAAAGCCGTTCATGAAGCGGTAGATGTACCTGTCATCGCATCCGGAGGCTGTGGGTCTTTAGAACACTTTGCCGAAGTCTTTGAAGAAGACTGTGCCGAAGCTGCCCTTGCCGCATCCTTATTCCATTATGGGGAATTGACTGTGGATGATGTCAAGGACTATCTTGATAAGAAAGGAATTCCAGTACGATTATGCAAATAGATTTTAAAAAGGGAAATGGACTTGTTCCTGTCATTGTACAGGAAGTCGATACAAATGAAGTCTTGATGTTAGCCTATATGAATGAAGAAAGCTTTAATAGAACCGTTGAAACAAAACTGGCAACCTATTGGTCGCGTTCCCGCAATGAATTGTGGATCAAAGGGGCTACATCCGGACATTATCAACATGTCAAAGACATCTTGATTGATTGCGATGAAGATACTATACTAATTAAGGTAGAACAGGAAGGGGCTGCCTGTCATACAGGCCATCATTCTTGTTTCTATCGTCAATATGAAAAATAAACTCCATATGGAGTTTTTTTTAAGGAGGAAGTTTTTATGGGGTCTGTGATTCCTGTCATGTTAGAACTGTTTGCATTGATTCTGATTGGATATTATCTTGGCTATAAAAAGGTATTAGATGCAAATAAGAACAGTGGCTTATCCTATCTGGTATCCAATATATTCTGTCCTGCCCAGGTCATTGCCGCTGTCTATGCCAAAGGGGAAATGACAAGTGATGGCATTGTCTTACAGGCTTTATATTATGGGATTGGATTTTATATTGTGATTCTATTGATTACCATTCTTTTCTTTTCCATCTATCGATGCGAGGAACCAGATAAGACCATCTATAAGATGATGTTTATCTTTGCCAATACAGGCTTTCTAGGTTATCCTTTGATGCGGGCACTCTATGGAGAATATGCGGTCTTCATTTTTTCGATTATGCATATGGGATACAATCTCTTAATGTATACCTATGGAATCTATCTGCTTCAAAAAGGGGTAAAACTGAATATTAAGAGTATGCTGACACCAGGGTTAATCTGTTCGATTGCATCTTTAATCTTATATTTTGGAAAGATTCCATTACCTGCTAATGTGATTGATGTATTCAGCTTATTAGGAAATGCGACAACTCCAGTCAGTATGATTGTCATAGGGGTATCCTTAAGTCTGATTCCATTAAAGATGCTGTTTGAAAATAAAAAGATGATTGGAATGGTATTATTTCGCTTAACAATCATACCCGTTGTGTTTAAAGTGATTATGGATTTTATTCCATGTGATCTATTCATTCGTGAACTCATTGTGATTTCATCGGTGCTTCCTGCGGGGTCTTTGATTGCGATTTATGCCAATCAATATAAGCGCCACAGTGAATTCGCATCGGCCATTGTGATTGTATCTACCGTACTGAGTATTATCACAATGCCAGTCATGTTAGGGATTTTATTATAGGAGGATTGTATGGTGATTGTAAATGAATTACTGCAAAGAGCCATTGATGATATGGGATTCAGGGAAATGACGCCAATACAGGAACAGGCGATACCACCTTTATTATTGGGCAAGGATATCATTGGACAGGCCCAGACGGGAACGGGAAAGACAGCAGCCTTTGGCCTTCCTATTCTAGAAAAAGTCAATCCCGATAGTAAGAAGCTGCAGTTTCTAATCCTTACTCCAACAAGAGAGCTTGCGATGCAGGTAACCAATGAACTAAGAAGCTTAGCTAAATATATGATGGGTGTGCGCGTTATGGCCATTTATGGAGGTCAGGATATCGTAAGGCAGATCAAAGGCTTGCGTGGAGTACAGATTGTGGTTGGTACACCCGGAAGAGTCATGGATCATATGCGCCGTCATACCATTAAATTAAAGGATATTGAAATGGTTGTCTTAGATGAAGCGGATGAAATGCTGAATATGGGATTTCGTGAAGATATGGAATATATCCTAAGCCAGATTGAAAAGGATCACCAGACATGTCTTTTCTCAGCGACTATGCCAAAACCGATACTGGATATCACAAGCCAGTATTTAAAGAATCCTATCTTTATCAAAGTTACTCAGGATGTATTGACGATTGAATCGATTGAACAGTACTATTATGGCATCCGCCAGGAATATAAATATGAAGCTCTTAAACGCATTCTAAGCCACTATAACTATAGAAGGTCTATTGTATTCTGCAATATGAAAACGATGGTTGCACGGCTTGCGAAAGAGTTACAGGAGGATGGATTCATCGCTGATGGTCTGCATGGCGATTTAAATCAGAAACAAAGGGATTTTGTGATGAATAATTTCCGAAATGGAAATATTGAAGTGCTAATCTGTACCGATATTGCGGCCCGTGGTATTGATGTAGATGATGTTGAAGCTGTCATCAATTATGATATCCCTCAGGAAGTGGAATATTATGTCCATCGCATTGGACGTACGGGAAGAGCTGGAAAGGATGGCATTGCCCATACCTTTGTCACAAATAAAGAATTCAATAAAATCCATGCCATAGAACAGGTATGCCATGTAAAACTGATTGAAAAGGAAATCCCAAGCTTAGAACAGATAAAAAAGGAACAGGAAAGACGGATCTTTGAGGATGTATTAAAGATTGCAAAGGAAGAAAAAGTATATAAATATCTAACGCCTATCTATAATTTCTGTAAGCAGAACAATATGTCCATTGATGAATTTGCCTGTGCTTTATTCCGTTATGAAGTCAAACAGATTCTCATGGAAGAGGATATCGATCTTTCCATTAACAAGAAACCAAAATAAAAAAAGGCTTGAAAAAGCCTTTTCTTTTAATTAGTGTGCAGCACCGACAACAACACCAGCTGCGATAGCTCCAAATAGAGCGGCTTCCTGTACAGCGATTAAAGCGATTACACTAACAAGAGAACCTACTTCAACTGTGAAATTATTATTATTAGAATAATAACCAGATAGAATCATAGCTGCATGGGATAATCTTTCCTTCTTAGTGAATCCTAAGAAACCATAATCCTTCTTGTCCGATAAGAATTCATCAACTTCTAACATATCCTGTACCATTGTATGTGTATCAACAGGAAGTAATACAAGACCTGCTAAGGCACCCATTTCATGATATGGACTATATTTTCTATCGTTGCGTTTCAATTCAGCAAGGACATCTCTTAACTTGTTGCATTTTTCAAGATAATCACCTTCTGTTAATGAGAAGATTAATGCAACTGTCTGTTTGCAGTTTGTTTCGATATCATCTTCTTTTAATTCCTTAAAGATCTTTTCAACATCGGCAACAATTTCTTCATCTTTCTTATCCGAGAAAGCTAGAAGGATTGCGAAAATGCTGTCTTCAGATCCAGTAATAAAAGGATGTTCCTTTTTCATCAGCTTATA
>JABUSD010000410.1 GCA_021442845.1 Holdemanella sp. | reverse complement strand
TATAATCGATAATCTTTTGGTCAAAGTCATCTCCACCTAAGTGAGTATCTCCATTTGTTGATAATACTTCAAATGTTCCATCCGCTAAATCTAGAATAGAAACGTCGAATGTTCCTCCACCTAAGTCATAAATCAACACTTTCTGTTCTTTATCTGTCTTATCAATACCATAAGCTAATGCAGCAGCTGTTGGTTCGTTGATAATACGTTCAACTTCTAAACCAGCAATCTTACCAGCATCCTTTGTTGCCTGACGCTGTGCATCATTGAAGTAAGCAGGCACTGTAATAACAGCTTTTGTTACTTTTTCGCCTAAGTAATCTTCTGCATATGATTTCAAGTACTGAAGAATCATTGCTGAGATTTCCTGAGGTGTATACATCTTTCCTTCAGCTTCTACCTTTTGTCCTGTTCCAATTAAACGTTTGATAGAACTGATTGTATTTGGGTTTGTCACCGCCTGACGTTTTGCAGCATCCCCTACAATTCTTTCTCCATTTTTAAATGCAACAACAGATGGTGTTGTACGGTTTCCTTCTGGGTTTGGGATAACCTTGCAATCTTTTCCTTCCATTACCGAAACACAACTGTTTGTTGTTCCTAAGTCAATACCAATAATCTTTGCCATAGTTTATTCCTCCTTATTCACTTACCTTTACTAAGGCTGGTCGCAAAATGCGATCTTTTAACATATATCCTTTTTGAATTACTTCAATGACAATTCCTGATTCTACACCTTCCTTGGCTTCCTGCATCAATGCCTGCATTATATTGTAATCAAATGGTTTATCCAACGCTTCGATTTCCTTGACCCCTTCACGATCCAATACACCTACAAGCTGCTTGTGAATCATTTCGAATCCTTTTACATAATTCAATACTGTTTCATCTTCTGTCTGCACCTTCAATGCCATTTCCATATTATCAATAATCGGTAATAGCTCTAAAGCTGCCTGCTGGAAACGATATTTCTTCGCATTGTCAGCTTCCTTTTCCAGTCTCTTCTTCATATTCTCTGTATCTGCATATGCTCTGGCAACATCGTTTTTCATCTTTATTACTTCAAGTTTTAAAGCTTCGATAATCTTCTGATCATCAATGACTTCTTCCTGTACTTCTTCAACAACTTCTTCTTTTACAGTTTCTTCAACGACTTCTTCCTGTATCTTCTTATCTTTCTTCTTACTCACGTTTGCCACCTCCTTTTTCATCTAGAAAAATATCTTCTATTACATTTGACATATAATCCATCAAAGCAACAACCTTTGCATACTGCATGCGGTTTGGTCCCACAACCATAAGCTTACCTTCTTCGTTGCCGTTATAATGGAACCTCGTTGTGACAACTGAGCAGTCACCAATCTGAATCAGCTCATTTCGTTTTCCTATCTGAATCGCTATATTTGAATTCTGCCCTGTCCATTCTCTAAATAACTGGCTATTTTCCAACACGTTCATCAGATTCCTCAACCGTGTCAAATCGCTGAATTCAGGTTGATATAACATATTGCTTCGTCCTGATACCGCAACCTTTTCTGTTGCGAATCGCATAAATGCCGTCACAAATGCTTCAAACAGTACTTCATGGCGGACAAGCTTTGCAGCCATCAAAGGTTCAATTTCCTTCATTTTTTCAACAACATCACAGATAGGCGTCCCCACCAGCTGATCATTTAGGATATCCGTACAATTCTTGATATCTTCAATGGATACATCCGATTTAAAATGGAATGTCTTATTTTCTGTATGTCCCTCGCTTGTCACAAAGATGGCAACCGCTTTGTTCCGGCTGACCGGAATCAGCTGTACGTTTTGAAGTGTCTGCCTGCGGCTATCTGGTCCTAATACGACACTTGTTAGATTTGTCATATGCGACAGAATACTACATGTCTTTTCAACGACCTCATCCAATGAATAATGCCTTTCTGAAAAGATTGTCTGTAGTGACATCTTTGTCTCTGCATCCAGATCGACTTCCAATAGATATTCCACATAATATCTATATCCTAGCTGACTTGGAATACGTCCACTCGATGTGTGTGTCTTTTCTAATAATCCTGCTTTTTCAAGCGCTGCCATTTCATTACGAATGGTTGCTGAACTAACCGGAAAATCTAATAGATCCATCAGTGTTTTAGAGCCAATAGGTTCTGCACAACGAGTAAATTCTTCGACAATTGTCTTGAATATAATCTTTTGTCTATTTGTTAGTCCCATATTAACTCCTTTCTAGCACTCACTTTCTGTATCTGCTAACAGTATATCACAATTATTAGCAGTGTCAACAAAATAGTGCTAAAAAGCATTTCGCTTTTTTTCTTTTGTTTTTTTATTTATAATGAAGAAAACAAAAGGAGAAATTTATGTTTAAACAAATAGATAGAAAATTAATCGATTTTAATCCCTTTACTAAGATCGGAAACGATTGGATGCTGATCAGTGCTAAAAAAGATGGCATCACAAATACAATGACTGCTTCATGGGGGATGGCCGGTCATTTATGGAACGAAGATGTTGTCATGGTCTTTATCCGTCCTCAGCGCTATACACATGAATTCGTAGATAATTCGACAACTTTTTCTATCTCTTTCTTTGATGGAAAGAAAAAAGAATTAGGATATCTAGGTAAAGTATCCGGAAAGGATGAAGATAAGATTTCTACGGTTAACTTTCATGTTACAGAAATTGAAGGAACGCCTACATTTGAAGAAGCAAAGTTTACCATTATATGCGAGAAAATTTATATCGATTCCCTAAAAGAAGATTCATTCCTTAACAAGGAAATTTTAACTAAGCATTATCCAGATATGGATCTGCATACAATCTATATCGGCAAAGTCAAAGGTATGTATATCAATGAATAAGATTATACATATCGATTCCAATTGTATTTTTGGTGCAACAACCTTAAAGGTTCTATCCAATCCCGAAAAGAATAATACGGCACTGCATGTCTGCATCAATCCAGATGATGTCATGATCAATCGAAAGACATTATCCAAAGATATAAATGTGCCACTGGAGAACTGGTGTCTGCCATGGCAAAAACATACTGCCAATCTATGTCAGGTCTATAAGAAAGATAGGAAACGAGGTGCTTTTGATAAAGATACAAGCATCATGAATGTAGATGGTCTATATACAACCGATAGAAATGTATTGATTGGTGTCTTTACTGCCGATTGTGTTGGATTGCTGCTTGTCGATGAAACAACGCCATGCATTGCGACTATCCATTCCGGATGGAAAGGAACCGTGCAGGCAATCACAATGAAAGGTGTAAATGAATTGATTGAAAAAGGCCTTATGCATCCAGAATCCATTAAAGCCTATTTTTCACCAAGCATCCTATTTGATTCATTAGAAGTCGGCATGGAGGTTGTTGAACAGGTTAAAACTCTTCCATTTGATGTAGAACCATTTATCCGCTATATGCCAAATGAGAAAGCTTATATCGATAATCAGGGATTGAATATACAGATGTTACGTAATGCTGGTGTATTAGAGGAAAACATATTCCCTTCTACACTGGATACAAAGAAAGAATTAGAATGCTGCTTTAGCTATCGCAACGAAAAGAAAACAGGGGAACACTTCACGTTCGGTTATATAAAATAAGGAGAATAATTATGTCTAAGAAAAAAGAAGCACGCTTAGCTACAATCCGGCAGATTCTGACAATAGAGAATCGTGTAAAGATTGTTGACCTGGCAAAACAGCTACACGTTACCCCAGAGACATTGCGTACGGATTTAAATGAATTAGAAAGCCGAAACATCATTGTCAGGGAACATGGATATGCCAGAATCGTCAATGCCATGACAGAAACACCACTAGCAATGCGAAGAGAGGAAAATCCAGAGTTAAAAAAGCCAATCATGGTTCGTGCCATGAAAGAAATACAGGATGGAATGGTAGTCTTTCTTGATGCAGGAAGTACCGTTTTGTTAGGAGCCCCTTTCCTATCTTCTAAAAAAGACTTAACAATTGTTACAAATTCAATTCCGCTAGCGAACCAATGCGCCCTTATGAATCTGGATATTATCTTTGTTGGAGGCGTCATCTTCAATAACGGTTTGCGTACATATGGATATTTCAGCGACCATATGATTGACAGCATGCATTTTGATGTTGCGATCATCGGTACCGATGGAATCAGGAATTCCAAAGGTCTGACAAGCATCTCAGAAGGAGATATCAGCGTGAAACGGCACGTAATCAACCAGAGCAAAGTAATCATCGGTGTATGTGACAGTTCAAAATTCAGCACTACGGCACGTTTTGAATACTGTAAATTCCATGAAATCGATAAACTGATTACAAATCAGCTTACACCGGATCAAGTTAAACAGATAAAGGGAGTAAAAGAAATCATTCAAGTATAAAAGGCGATTGTCATCGCCTTTTTCATTATTATGCCTTCATCCATGATTTTGTCTTTACCTTATATGTCCCCCATACCCCTTTCACAATGTTTCCACCGCGAAGAATCAGATATAGATAATGGACAGGTACTTTAATCACAAATGCACAGATATATCCAAGTGGAATCGCTATAACCCAGTTAGCAACAATATCTAAAATCAATAATGTTCTCGTATTTCCAGATGCCTTTATAACGCCATTGCACACAATTGATGCAACTGAAATGAAGAATACTGTCACAATCGCAAGTTTTCCCATTTTGCCCGCTAAATCCAACGTTTCTGCTGTAACATTGTACTGTGCCATAATGATTGGAAGAATAATCGTTAGCACAGCACTATTGATAATCCCAAAAAGCACACCAAATCCTACAAATTTCTCGGCATAGGCCTGCACTTTTTCCATATCCCCTTCACCTATGACATTTCCAATCATAACACCACTTGCCATTGAAATTCCAAAGCTTAATGTACTCGGAATCACCCATGCTGTATGCACAATTGAATTTGCTGCAATATAATACGGTGAGATATGACCTGTAATACTTGTCTGCACAGAAGATACAAGATTACTTAGTATTTCAATCACAAGAATAGGAATAGATACCTTAAACAATGTCTTAAAAGATTCTTTATCAAGTCGCAAGAAGAAATCGCTCACTTTGAAGTTCAATGTCTTTTCCATAAAGAAGATATAGAAAAGCACTATGCCCAGTTCAACCAGCCTTGCCACTAATGTTGCGATAGCCGCTCCTTTTACGCCAAGGCAAGGAAAACCGAATTTTCCATAAATCAGCAAATAATTCAGTCCTGCATTCACAACACAGGAAATGGTTGTATTAATGAATCCAATCTTTACATTTTTGGCTGCCTGCAACATAGAAATCAAAGCAAAATTTACCGCAAAGACTGGAATGGAATATTTAATAACGGAGAAGTATTCCACACCTTTTTGGACAACACCCTGCTGGTTTGTATATAAACTTAGAATCTGCGATGGAAAAATCGTTCCCACCGTGAACATGATTGCAGCAATAACCAGATTGATTCGAATAACCGTTGCGGTTAACGCCTTCATCTTCGCTATGTTTTTACGCCCATATTCCTGTGCACAAAGTACACTGGATCCACTGGAAAAGCCCATAAAGAATGTCATAATCAGCCATGTAAAAGTAAAGTTGATCGCAACAGCTGAAATACTGTCTTCTCCCAAAGATCCAACCATGATATTATCAATCAGCTGTAATACCTGAGAAATCAGATGTTGACCAGCAATTGGCAAAGCTAATACAAATATTTCTTTATAAAATGAACTATATTTTCTCTTTTCCATATACATACCTTCTCTATACAAAAATTTTACAACATATATGACAATTTTACCATATTATACGTTTTATATTGACAATATTATCATGTATAATACAAATAGAAAAGAGTATAGATATGATTAACAAAATCAAGAATAACATCCCTAATTTTTCAAAATCAGAAAAAAAAGTATGTGACCTTCTAATCAAAAACCCCGAATTGATTCTAACCAATACAATTTCTTCTCTATCGCGATTGGCAAATACATCTACCTCTGCAGTGCTTCGCTTCTGTAAGACACTTGGCTATAGCGGATATAAAGATTTCTGTGCCGATATGATATATCACCTTAAAAGCACCGAACAGGAAGATGTTAGAAATCCAATCCAGGATATCACAACATCCTACACTAAAGCGTTAGAACAGATAAATGCATTGGATTCTGGATTGATTGAAAAGCTGTGTAAGAAAATCGAAACAGCGGATATAGTCTACTGTTACGGATTATACAGATCCTACCTTCCAGCTGAAAAATTACAGATCAACCTAAAAGAGAGAGGTGTTGTATCCATCGCATCGGAAAGTCCTGTTGCGTTTAGTCATAACACCAATATCTCTTCTCCAGATTCTTTAATCATCCTGTTTTCGCAATCAGGGGAAGAACACTTCTTTATGCCTTTAGTCAAGCTTGCATCAGAGAACCTGACTGAAGTATGGCTTGTCACAACCACGCCAAAAAGTTTCATGGAAGATTATGTATCGCATACAATCACCCTTCCAGCTGCATTTCCTAATGAAAATATCATCCTTGACAACATTCCTGTCATGATGGTATTTGCCGAATTGCTATCCTACCAGGTTAATAATCCACACAAATAAGAAAAGCCGAAATCAATCGGCTTTTTCTATCTTCATAATCCAATACCCTTTATCACGGACAACTCTTTCTACAATGCATCCTTTTTCCTCCAGATAGGAAATGGCACTTTGCGCACCATGTTGTTTACGCATGACAATCCAGAATCTACCATCCTTTGCAAGGTGCTCAACACACTGATCAAATAGTGAATAGATCATCTTCTTTCCTGTTCGAATCGGAGGATTCAACAGGATGCATTCAAACTTCGTATCTTGTACAATCCCACTTTGTGCATATACAGATGCCTGCAATTGATATTTTTGAAGGTTACTCTTTGTCAATTCAACCGCTCTTTCATTAATATCAATCATTGTCATCGCTGTTTTCCAATTGGAAAGAAGAACAATCCCTATGACACCAATACCACAGCCAAGATCTAAAGTAGACAAAGGATCCTTCTCCTGTTCTAATACTGTCTCTAATAGAATCCTTGTTCCTGTATCCAG
>JABUSD010000270.1 GCA_021442845.1 Holdemanella sp. | reverse complement strand
AATATGCAAACTGATATTGTCAGATGATACTTCAAATAACGAAGCCATCTGTTTTTGAGAAAGCCATACAGTATCCTGTTCAGGACTAACCATTACCTCAACTGTTTTGTTGCCGTCGGTATAAATAACGATTTGACTCTTCATTGTAAACTCCTTTCAATCCAATAAATTAGTATCATTTTATGAATTTATCTTAATCAATGAATTTACACTATTTTTGTCAAAATCTAGAATACCTTTTATTTTCTTTGTATAAGAAAACCTGATGTTATACACCAGGTTATAAAATGATAGATAGAAAACTTCCGTCGAAGTCATCTCCCCAGCCATGTTTCTGGGTAAAATTAGCGAAGGAAAGTCTTGTAGAATCTGGTAAAGGGATATGGTTATCAATCAATATCTTTTCTGTTTCTTCTATGAGTTCAATGGATTCTCTACCATCTCCAATGCTTGTACCCTCATATACCATTGCCATTTCGTGAGGTTTATTTAATATAGAATCAAGTCTATCCATTCCAAAAGGAATACTGGTATAAAGATTTATTAATTCTTTATAAACTTCTTCCGAAAAGGATTCTATTAGATCAGATCCATATTCCTTATAAGAAAACAGGACGTGGGGAATATAACCAGCATATAGACTGGACCAGTCAGCCCAGTTCATTTTTGTTGCTTTCCACATTGCTTCGGATATGATTGTCCAGTTGTGATGGGGATATGTATTTTTTAAGAATGCTTCTGTGCACATTATGACATAAGCCATACGTCCATTCATTGATATATTGTCAAATCTCTGTTTCATAGTTTTAGTATATCAGATTGATAATTCACGGTGTGTTAGAATACGAAATTTCTATCTGGTTGTGATATAATTGAGTGGTTGAAGGAGATGATATCATGTCAGAGCGTCCAATTGGTGTCTTTGATTCAGGATTGGGTGGTATCAGTGTATTGCATACATTGACAAAACTTATGCCAAATGAAAATTATATTTATATTGGTGATTCTAAATACAATCCATATGGAACAAAGACAAAAGCAGAACTATTAGAACGATGTGTTTCAATCTGTGATAGGTTCATGAAGATGGATGTAAAAGCCATTGTCATCGCCTGCAATACGGCTACATCAGCCTGTGTAAATGAATTAAGAGAAATGTATCCGATCGATATCATTGGAATGGAACCTGCCTTAAAGGTTGCCTGTTCTTTTGGAAAGAAGCAGCACATTGCGGTATGGGCTACAGAGTATACATTAAAACAGAAGAAGTTTGACTCTTTATATAGTCAGTTTGTATCGGATCATGTCATCACAAAAGTTGCTTGTCCTAAGCTTGTTCGCATTGTTGAGGAAGATAAATTATATGATGAATTAACTGTAAAACAGGCACTAAATGAATATATGGATAAAAGTTTGATGGAACAATGTGACAGCATTGTCTTAGGCTGTACGCATTTTGTATTCTATAAAAGCTATTTGAAACAATATGTAAACTGTAGGCTTGTAGATGGAAATCTTGGAACAGCAAATCGTTGTCATGCCCTTTTACAGGCAAAGGGATTATTGAATACAAATGAAAGGAAAGGAAGCATCCAATGGATGAATACATTGGAAGAGAAGATTGAACTATCAAAGAAATTGTTTGATAGTCTGGAGGAAATGGAATGAACGCATGGTTAACCTATGATCAAAAAGATATTCAAAATGTTATGGATTTTGCCAAAGACTATATGGATTTTATCAGTATGGCCAAAACAGAACGACTGGCAGTCAAAGAAATCATTCGTATTGCCAGGGCATATGGATACCGTGATATCGATGAAATTGTTAAGAATCAGGAAGTCTTAAAACCACAGGATAAAGTTTATTTCAACATGATGAATAAATCCATTGCGCTTTTACATATTGGCGATGAAGATTTAAAGAATGGATTGAATATTCTAGGGGCGCATATTGATAGCCCTAGACTGGATTTGAAACAGAGACCACTGTATGAAAGCGATGGTTTTGCCTTGCTGGATACCCATTATTATGGTGGAATCAAGCGATACCAGTGGGTGACAACACCGCTTGCGATGATTGGGGTTGTCTGCTTGAAGGATGGCAAGACAATTGAAGTCAACATTGGCAACAAGGAAGAGGATCCTGTTTTTGTGATCAGTGATCTGCTGGTGCATCTAAGTGCTACCCAGCTTGCAAAGAAGGGAAGCGAAGTCGTTGAAGCGGAAGATTTAAATGTTACCTTTGCTTCGATGCCTTTAAAAGGTGTGGAAAAGGAAGCTGTAAAAGCCAATGCGTTATCTTTATTAAAGAACTATTATGGCTTTGAAGAAGAGGATTTTGTCAGTGCTGAAATTGAGATGGTACCAGCTGGAAAGGCAAGAAGTGCAGGTATTGATCAATCGATGGTGCTAGGGTATGGACAGGATGATAAATCATGTGCCTATCCTTCTTTGATGGCACTTTTATCTATGGAAACTGTAAAGCGAAGTGCAGCCTGTCTTTTAGTTGATAAGGAAGAGATTGGCAGTGAAGGGCCTACATCGATGCAGTCTTTCTTCTTTGAAAATTTCATGATGGATGTCTTTGATCGCATTCTGGAACCAAATTATCTAAGCGTGCGCAAATGCTTTTCAAACAGCTGTGTATTGAGCAGTGATGTAGGAATTGCCCATGATCCTAACTATGCCTATGTATCGAGTCCAAATGATAACCAGGCAAAGATGGGACATGGTCTAATCTTCATGAAGTATACAGGTTCACGTGGAAAGGCACTCAGCAACGATGCCAATGCGGAATTTGTTGCACGAATTCGATATTGTATGGATAAAGATCATGTTAACTGGCAAACCAGTGAACTTGGTAAAGTGGATCAGGGTGGTGGTGGAACCATTGCCAAATTCTTAGCCCGTTATGGCATGGAAGTGTTAGACTGTGGTGTTCCTGTCATCAGTATGCATGCAACCCATGAACTGATTTCCAAAGCGGATCTATATGAAGCCTATAAGGGATATAAAGCGTTTTTGACTTACAATAACTAGGACATTGTCCTAGTTCTTTTTTTACATTTGTAAAAATAAGTTATATTGTGCATATAGCATACTTTTACTTAAATTTTTTGAAATTTTTTCATAAAATATATGAAAACGCTATCAAATATGGCTGAATTTGATTTCTTTTTCTTAGAAACGTGGTATACTTTTAATGAAGTAAATCATATTATAGGAGGATGACTATGGAACAAAATAATATGGTCGCTATGATTTTAGCTGGTGGCCGTGGATCGCGTTTGTATCAGTTAACTGATAAGAATGCAAAACCAGCCGTTTATTTTGGTGGTAAGTATCGTATCATCGACTTCCCACTAAGTAACTGTGCTAACTCTAACATTAATGTAGTTGGTGTATTAACGCAGTATGAACCTGTTACTTTGAATGCGTATGCTGGACAGGGACAACGTTGGGGACTTGACACAGCAGGTAGTGGTGTTTATGTATTACCACCAAGCGAAAAAGATGGAACTCAATTTGGTGTTTACAAGGGAACTGCAGATGCGATTACACAGAACATCGATTTCATCGACAATGTAAGTCCAGACTATGTATTAATCTTATCTGGAGACCACATCTACAAGATGGACTATGCGGATATGTTAGCTACTCACAAGGCAAATAAAGCTGACTGTACAATCGCTGTAATGCCAGTACCTTGGGAAGAAGCTCCTCGTTTCGGTATCATGTCTTGTGATGACACTGGACGTATTGTTGAATTCGAAGAAAAACCAAAAGAACCAAAGAGCAACTTAGCTTCTATGGGTATCTACATCTTCAACTGGAAACAGTTAAGAAAAGCATTAATTGATGACAAGACTGCTGAAGGATCATCACATGACTTTGGTAAGAATATCATCCCTGGATTCTTAAATGGTGGAAAGAGACTTTACTCTTACAAATTTGAAGGATACTGGAAAGATGTTGGAACTATCACTTCTCTATGGGAAGCAAATATGGACTTGTTGAACAAGAACAGCGAATTGGATCTTGACGATCCTAACTGGAAAGTTTATACAGAAGATATCCCTGCATTACCTCACTACGTAAGTGCTACTGGATCTGTAGAAAAATGCTACATCAACCAGGGTGCTATCATCAATGGTAAAGCTGTTGAATCGGTAATCTCTAATGGTGTAACTATCGGTGAAGGTGCTGATGTTTACCAGGCTGTATTACTTCCAGGTGTACAGGTTGGAGACGGTGCAAAAGTTTACAACGCAATCGTAGCTGAAGGAATTAAGATCGAAGCTGGTGCTGTTGTTGGTGAAAAGAACAGCAAAGAAATCGAATTAGTTTACAAGAATGTAAAGAAAGGGGAATAATCAGATATGGCAAAAGCACAAGGTAAAGCATTAGGTATCGTAACTTACAACGATTCACGTGTTTTCGTTGAAGGTTTACAGACACAAAGACCAATCGCTTCTTTCAACTTCTTAGGAAGATACCGTTTAATTGACGTTCCTGTTTCAAACATGACTAACTCAGGAATCGATGACATCCAGGTTTATGTCAACGGTAACCCTCGTTCATTATTCGACCACGTTGGTGATGGACGTATGTATAATATTAACTCTAAACATGGATCATTAAGTATCGTTCCTCTTTACAAGACTGGTGGTTTAGTAAATGGTATGTATACTTCTGATATCGATAGCTATTTTGAAAATATCGATAAGATCGAAGAAAGCGGATATGAATATGTAATTATCGCTCCAATCAACACAATCTATACAGCTAACTATTCTGAATTGTTAGACAAACACGTTGCTTCTGGTGCTGATATTTCTATCCTTTATGCAAAAGTAAACAACGCAAAAGAAAAATACTTAAGTGCTGATACATTGACATTAAACAAACAGGGTGGTGTTTCTAGTATCGATATGAACTTAGGTAAGTTAAAAACTCGTGATCTTTCATTACAGACTTATATCATGAAAGTTGAAACATTGGTTTCATTAATCCATGATGCTCGTGCAACTTCAACTATGTACTGGTTAAAAGACATCCTTAATGACAAAGCGGAAGAATTAGATATCCGTGGTATTAAATTCACTGGTAAATTCTACTATATCGACAGCTTGAAGTCATATTATGAGGCAAACCTTTCAATTCTTGATGTTGCGAACATGAAAGACTTCTCAGATGCTAGCTGGCCAATCTATACATTATCAAGTGATTCAGCACCTGCTATCTACTTACCAGGTGGATCTGCAACTGGTTCATTTGTATCAAATGGTTCTCAGATTGCTGGTGAAGTTCTTAACTCAATCATTGGACGTGGAGTTAAGATTGGTAAAGGGGCACAGGTTACAAACTGTATCATCATGCCAGATGTTGAAATCGGTCCAAATGCAATTTTAACAGGTGTAGTTGTTGACAAGCACACTAAGATTCTTCACAAGAAAGAACTTGCTGGTGATATTGATCAGCCTCTATATATCGGTAGAAGGGAGAAAATCTAATGGCGTCAATTTTGATGGTTGCTGGTGAAGGTTTACCTTTCATCAAAACTGGAGGATTGGCTGACGTTATTGGATCTGTTCCTACTGCATTAACTGAACAAGGACACGAAGTACGTGTTGTAATGCCTTTATATAAAAAGGTTGCAGATAAATACCTGGATTCTTTCTCATTTGAGAAGGAATTCACAGTATCTGTATACTACAATGAAGTGCCTGTTCGTATTTATTCTAAAGATGAAAATGGTGTTAAATTCTATTTTATTCAACACCAGGGATATTTTGAAAGAGATACATTGTACGGATATGATGACGACGGTGTTCGTTTCGGTTACTTCCAGAAAGCCGTACTTGAAATGTTGAACCAGCTGGATTACTGGCCACAGGTTATTCATTGTCATGACTGGCACACTGGTATGATTCCTTGTATGGTTAAGGAATGCCACACAGACGATCCTCGTTATGCTGATATTAAAACAGTATTTACTATTCACAACATTGCTTTCCAGGGTAATTTCTCTGCAGATATTCTAGTTCCTGCATTGGGTGTACCTTATTATCTATTTGAAAACGGATCTGTTCGTTTTGACACTGGTATTTCATTCATGAAATCAGCATTCGTTTATGCAGATAAGATTACAACTGTATCACCTTCTTATGCACAGGAAATCCTGACGCCTCAATATGGTGAACATATGGAAGCTGTATTGAATATGCGTAAATATGACCTTTGGGGAATTGTAAATGGTATTGATACTGTATTATGGGATCCAAAAACGGACCCAGAACTTCCATATCACTTTGATTTAATCAATGTAAAGGAAGAAAAGACAAACTGTAAATTAGCGCTTCAGAAAGAACTTGGTCTTGATCAGAGAGCTGATGTTCTATTGGTTGGTTGCGTAAGCCGTTTGACTTGGCAAAAGGGATTCTATCTAATGATGGAACAATTAAATGCAATCTGCGCTATGCCTATTCAGTTAGCTATCCTAGGTAGCGGTGAAAAGGAAATTGAAAACAAGTTCACAGATCTTGCCAATGGAAACAAAGGAAAGATCGCATTCTATCGTGGATATAATGAAAGCTTAGCACACCGCATTTATGCTGGTAGTGATCTATTCCTGATGCCTTCATTGTTTGAACCATGTGGAATTTCACAGTTATGCTCAATGCGTTATGGAACTTTACCTCTAGTTCGTGAAACAGGTGGTTTAAAGGATACTGTCGCTCCTTATAACGAATATGAAAAGACAGGTACTGGATTCAGCTTTGCGAAGTATGATTCTACTGATCTTGTCAACAAGTTAAATGATGCGATTAAGGTATACTACAACAAGCCGGATGACTGGGCTATGCTTAGAACTAACGCAATGACTTATGATGTATCATGGCAATCTAGTGCTAGAGAGTACACAAAACTTTATAAAGAACTAATCGATTAATTTATAAAGAAATATTGTTTTTACATCAAAAAAAGACTAAAATATAAATGAGATTTTTAATCTAGGAGGAAATTTAAAATGAAACAAATTACTGTAACTGTAATCGATCCAGTTGGATTACACGCTCGTCCAGCAACTGTAGCTGTTAATGCTGCTAGCAAATTCAAATCAGACATCAACGTAGCTTTCAAGGGACGCGAAGTTAACATGAAATCTATCATGGGTGTTATG
>JABUSD010000228.1 GCA_021442845.1 Holdemanella sp. | reverse complement strand
ACTCTATATTTTGACTTTCAGCCATAAACTTTCCTGCCTTTCAATCATTCCTCGCTGCAGAATTCAAAAATACATACCTGTCAACTCAACGCATTCAAAACTATTCGCGAATACCCTTATATCTTAATTTTGTACTTTACTGAGCATACAGACCGCCTCCACATGGTCCGCTCTTTTTAAACCATAGCACGAGCTCATCATCATTTATACAGGGACTATAAAGCGCAACTTGAGCCCCGCCTGAACCGTAAGGAATGTAGCCGCGCTTCACATACATCCGTTGGGCACTACCATAGCCACTGTGCAGTCCTACCCCGAGGCATACACTGTCGCTTCTCTTTGCGGCAATCTGCTCAACCACATCCATAAGATGCGAACCGATACCACGGTGGCGTACACGTTCCAGAACGGTGAAATCGACGATTTCCTAAATCAGCTGTCCCGCAAAAGGACAGTTTTCCAACTCTCAATACACGTTGATGTAACCGACCGAGCTACCCTCATAAACAGCGACCAGCGCGATGCACCAGCTTTCCGTGAAGTTACAGTAACGTTTCACAAACTTATCGATGGTCAGGTTCCAGCCCTGCTCGATTTCCTCATCGCAAAGAAGCTTACCATCCCCTTCTTCCATGGTACGGATTATAAGGGGACCTTCTGTAAAGTAAATCATAACCATTTCTCCACTTGTTGTAGAAAGAGATAAGGTTCATTGTCTGATTTAAGACTTATCGCGATATTCAATTCTGTACTTTAGTCAACAATACTACCGTCTCGACATGCTGTGTCTGTGAGAACATATCGATTGGTTGTACAGAAAGAATATTGTATCGCTTTTGCAGTTTATCTAAATCCTTTGATAAAGTACTTGGATTGCATGATATATAAATAATATTCCTGATCTTGGAATTTAAGATAGTTTCCTTCATATTCTCATCCAATCCACTGCGTGGTGGATCGACAATTAATGTATCAACCTTCTTTTTCTTTACAATCTTTTCACATTCCTTAGCTGCATCACCACAGATGAAATGCACATGGTCTGCATGATTGATAGCTGCATTTTCATTGGCATTATCGACAGCATCCTTTATGGATTCAATTCCAATAATAGATTGTGCTTTATCCTTGATATATAAACTGATAGCACCAATTCCACTATACGCTTCTATGACTGTCTTTGATTCTGGTAGAATACTTTCTACATATGTATAGAGTTTATCTGCCTGTTCGGTATTCAACTGGAAGAACGACTTTGGTAGAATATTGAATTTCATGTCATGCATCTCTAATGTAAGATTTCGATCCCCTGCAATATGAATCATCGTATCCCCAAATACATCGATAGAATCCTTTACTTTAATGCTTTGCCAGATGGATGTGACTGGTTCAATATCTAAGATATCATCAATGAATTCATCGGATAATGTATTCTTTCCTGTCACAAAGATTACCTGTATATTTCCATTGAATTCCTTACAGACAAGTGTCTGAAACCCAGATTCCAATCTTTTATCATAGACCTTGCATTTATGCTTCTGACAGATTTCAACAATCTGTTTTCTTGTTGTTTCCAATACTTTTGAATGAACAATACAATGTTCCATACCAATAAAGTGATTCGATTCTCTTTCATACATGCCTGTCATAATCTTTCCATCCGCATATCCAAAAGGAAGCTTGCATGCATTTCTATAGCCTAATGGATTGGTATTCTTCATGAATGGATTGATTCTTTTCTTATATCCTGCATATTTGATTAAGGTTTCCTTTAAGGACTGTTCTTTCATCTTGCACTGCTCCTTATATTGAACATGCATTAAAGAACAGCCTCCACATTCTTTCCAAATAGGACAGATGGCATGTCTTCTTCGAGGGGATTCTTCAATCACCTGAATCAGTTTTCCTTTATAATATTTATCAAATTCTTTTTCAATTTCTACTTCTACCAATTCATCTGGTAAGACCCCTTGAACAAAGATTGGTTTTCGATCAATATATCCAATTCCTTCTCCATTGATTCCCCACTTTTTTATCTTGATTGTTAAGCTTTTTTCCATATACTCACCACGAATTCAAAAGTCACATCAAATCCTTCTGATTTCTTTAACCTTTCTAACGCTTCTAATTTTGTCTTATATCGATACGGTGTCATCTCTAACAATGACCATACATCATCCACAAATAATATATTTGATATACAGTTTTGACTAACTAGATGAAAACCTTCCTTTTCCTTTTCTACTTCTTCATTCTTATAGGGTATCTCATATAAGAATTCTTTTAACTGCCATAAATGGTCAGGACCTGGCTGTACTACAATCCAATATCCATCCTGTTTTAAACAGCGATAGATTTCCTTTTCTCCTAAAGGAACAAAAATCGATGTAATACAATCAATCGTATTATTTAAAAATGGCATATCAAATAAACTACCAACAATATATAAGCTGTTCTTATCCTTCTTTGATGCATAAAGAATCGCTTCCTTACTTAGATCAATTCCATAGGCATGTTTAACCACAGTAGCGAATTCCTTTGTGTAATAACCTTGTCCACATCCTGCATCAATGCATATATCTATATGAAAATCTTCTATTTTTGATTTAACATACTGGCGCATAAAATCATAATAATCCTTTTCCAGAAAAGCACTTCTCGCCTTTACCATTAAAGCATTATCTCCCGTATTCTTTTTCTGTTTCATAGATAGATTGACATATCCCTGTTTCGCAATATCAAAGGTATGATTGTGTATACATTTAAAGGATTGATTCTCTTTTTTTAGTTCACATTTACATTTTGGGCAGACTAACATGTCCTTATTATATAAAAAAATAAAGTCTGGGTATACCCAAACTTAGACAAAAGGCCAGAGGCGAATGCCTTTGACCTTTTAAATGATATTAGATTTTACCTACTTTTCTTGCGAAGAATACGATAACAACAAGTCCAGCCAATGAGATTAACATCATATTAATCCACAACATCTTATAAGAAGAATTTCCTGTCTTTGGACCATTCTTATTTGTCTCTGTTTCTTTCAGTTTTTCATCGACCATGATGACCTTAGTCACTTCGTTTCCGTCTACGGTAACTTTACCGTCCTTGTCAACTGTGAAGTCAATGCTCTGTGCTTTTGCATATCCTGTAGGCGCGTAGACTTCTGTCAATGTATATCTTCCAGGTTCTCGCTTGATAGTATGACCGTTAGGTTCTTTCTTTGTATCGGATTTCCATTGGATTGGCTTGATAGTTCCACTAGAAGTACTTGATCCTGTTACTGTAAGAGTTGCTCCATCCAGTTCTTGTCCACCAACATTTCGCTTGCTGATTACAACTTCAAACTTCTTGTATTCATCTATCATTGTTACTTTATTAACTGCTTTTTGATCAACAAGAACTTTACCATCTTTTCCAACTGTGAAGTCAATACTTTCTGCCTTATCATATCCTGAAGGAGCATTTACTTCAGTCAATGTATAATTTCCTGGTTCTAATTTAATTGTATGACCATTTGGCTCTTTCTTTAAATCTGTTTGCCATGTGATTTCAGTAATTTTTACACCAGCAGCATTGGTTCCCGTTACTTTAAGATCAGCACCATCAATTTCTTTTCCACCAATATCTACCTTGCTGATTAGAACATTAAACGTCTCAAAGGCATCTTTCATTGTAACCTTAGTAACTTCATCATTATCAACAAAAACCTTACCGTCTTTATCAATAGTGAAGTCAATGCTGTCTGCCTTTTCATATCCTAAAGGTTCCTGGCTTTCTGTTAATGTATATTTTCCTGGTTCTAATTTAATGATGTGACCATTTGGTTCTTTCTTTAAATCTGTTGTCCATGTGATATCGTCGATCTTTTTATCATCAGCAGTTTTACCAGATACTGTAAGCGTTGCACCATCAATTTCTTTTCCACCAACATCAATCTTGCTGAATAGAATTTCATATTCAGATTCTTCTTCGGCTTTATTTTCAATGGCTATCGTATCATCCGCTTTGATAACTCTGATTTGATTATCTGCTCCTGTAGCAGGATAATCAAAGGCATAGATTGTCCATAATGTTTTATCATCTTTCACATATCCATCTGGAGCTACAACTTCTTTAAATGAATACATACCACCAATAGACATAAGCTTACTACTGATTTCTGCAACACCTTTTTCATCCGTTTCATAACAGCGGTAATAGTATAAATCGACTCCAGCAGATGTTTGAATTGTCTCTGGAATATTCGTTTTATATGTTCTAGAATCTTCAGCTGCATCTCCCTCACGTGCAGAATCTTGTGGTCCATACATCGCAAAGACTGCATCTTCAAGTCCTTTGTTTGATTGGCCATCATATTTATAAAGGTTAAAGTATACGATAGATGCGGATGCACTTGCACTTGATTCATTTACTTCAAATACAGCCGAAACCTGATCTTCAAATTTTGCCAGTCCTTTAATAGATGCATCATTTGAAATAGTAACATTTTTACCTGTTTCATTGACTTTTACATCATATGTAATCAATACTGGTACTGAATCTGGAACTGTGAATTCCTGTACATTGTTGTCAACATCATACTTGTAATCACCTTCATATGTAACCCAATCGCCATCCTTCTTAATCTGAACTTTAATTGTATTTAATACTGGTGTGATATTTGAAGATAACGTGTCAACGACTGTATATGTACTTGCACCAGATACAAGATCATCACCATCATAGTTCAATTCAATTGTGAATGAAAGTTTGTTTCCATCATGAAGACCAGCCGTTACCTTATTCAACGTATTGTTTGGTACTGTAACGTAGTTTGTTTTATCTGGAGATTTTTTCTTAGTATCAGAATTTTTTAAAATTTCAAGACCTGCTGTATTTTTCAAATCCACTGTGGTTCCTGCATTCCCATCTGTAAATATAGTACTATCTCTATCCACTTTTGCCTGATAACGATAAACGATTCTATCTACATATCGAATAACGTATTTATCTTTCAGAGTCGTATCGGCAGTTGTATTTAATCCATCCGTTGAAACAAAATCATTTGTAGAAACCTGGATATTTGTTAATCCATCGATAGTTCCATTATATTTATAAGATGCCTTTAAATCATTACCGATATAGAAATCCAGATAAAGCGATTGATCCACATATGTCATTCCACCACCAAGTGTATCTGTAAAGATAAGCTCATCGCAATAGTCACCATGTACGATTGTAGTATTATCCAAATATTTATTTAAGAAAGTATATGTATAATCGATGATATCTGTGTTGGAATCATAAACACCCTTCTTATCGTATTCAGATACTTCGAAATATACATCATCTTTCTCTACTTTATCACCATTGTTGTAATTTAACTCTGCTGTGTTTGTTAAAACACCACCCTTATCCAATGCATCCTGTACAGTCACTCCATTAGATTGAGCATCAAGAGGTAAATCATATTCAATGGTAAGAATCATATCCTTATCAAACGTCCATTTTGAATTTTCTTTATCTCCTGTTGTTGTATTGAAGAAAGTAATCAGAATTTCATTTTTACCACCAGAATTTTCGGTAAAGTATGTATTATTAACGGAATATGATGTGTCTTCTGTAAATACAACTTTATCATCCGGATTCGTAGAACCAACTGGAATAGCCGTTATAACAATATTTTTTGGTTCATTCGAGAAGTGGTTTGATCCAATTGTTGAGATTGTATCCTTTAAGAAGAACCCTGGTACATCCTCATATCCAGCTGGAATTGTTGCCGTAATTGTATAATGAAGCACATTGTTCTTATCATCACGAGAAACAACCTTTGTTAAGTCTGGTTTTCCTACACCATCAACACCTTTTTTGATAGTAGCATCATCACTGACTGTACCACCACCTGCTAATCCTATTGAAGCAGTATTTTTAAACGTTGCTGGTCCTACCTTACTGCTGTTCTTTGCCTGATATTTAGATACTAATTCAAATTCTGCCTTATATGCATTATTTGTTGAAATGTTTAATGTTCCGCTACCACTCCAATTAATCGTGCCTTCTGACTTTTGACCTGTTGCATCATAATAATTTACCGTAACATTCTGACCTGTAAAAAACTGTGTATACAAACCAGCATCATCTAGTGTTTCTGTAATTTTCGCAGTATTACCATAAATAGAAGAAAGAGGTCTATTTCCATCACCTAATGTAATCTTCCATGTGATTGTCTGTTTATCCTTATCAATTTCTACAGCCTCTTTTTGCACATTTGTATAATTGATATGTGTTTCTTTAGTAGCTGGCTTACTAATTGATTTTCCATTTGTTTTTCCAGATACAATTACTTCGTTATTAACTGTTACACGTCCATCTGCCTTTGTATTATCAAAGGCAGTATCATCTACCTTTACTTTATATTTCCAGATAAATCCTTCTCCTGCACTAAGTGATGTTGGCTGTTTAGGTAATTCTGAACCATCAAGACCATAATAATTACCCTTACCTGACATACTTGCATTACCGCTAGTGATACTATCTTGCAAACCGATACTAGATACACTTCCATTGACAGCGGTAACCTTAACAGTATATTCAATCAGTCCTGTTGTAGCATCATAGTTTCCTGCATCTTTTACAACATTCAATTCACCATCGCTTGTGATATTCATATTGAATTTCTTGCCGTTTCCAAAATCAATTTCCTGATTTCCTTGTGTAGCTCCTTGAGCAACTGTACATTCAAAATCAAGTCTGAATACTGTATTATTAAACGTGTCAAAGTATAATTCATTATCAACTGTAATGAAATTTACAGTTAAATATCCAGATTCTGTAACACTATAAGTTGCTACAATACTTTGATTTGCCAATTTAATTGGCTGGTTAGATATTGCTTTTACTTTAAACTGAGTTGGCAGTTGGTATGTCAGCTGTTTACTTCCGTTTCCTTGAAACTGCTTTTCAGCACCAATATCTTCAACCTCTGAAAATGCAATAGAAATACTATAGGAACTACCAACATGGAGGGTTCCATTATTTCCTATAATTGCACCTCCTGCTGCTGGATCCTTAATCTGAACATCACTTGTGAATTCACTAAGATCTGAACTGAAATATTCTGCAGCATATGCCTGGCTTGTAAATGTACCAAGGCACATTGTAAATGCTACAATTAGATACATCAGTTTCTTTGAAATTTCTTTTCCTATTCTCATAAAACCTCTTCCTTCCATACGTCATTTTCATTATATAACATTTATTTTGTATTTTCGATACCTAATTTCGCAAAAAAAATAAAAAATA
>JABUSD010000021.1 GCA_021442845.1 Holdemanella sp. | reverse complement strand
CTTAAGCAAGGTGCTACATGGTACTACCTAGACAAGGATACGGGAATCATGGCAGATGAGACGGCAGTCGTTGTCAATGGACAGCAGTACTATTTCAGCAAGGGCGGTGCCCTTGTCGAGAATGGATGGTGCTATCAGAATGGCATGGAGCTGTACATCCAGAACAACAGCCTTGTTACAGGATGGAAGACGATTGGTGGAAACACATACTATTTCGACCTGATGAGAGGATACAAGGTGAACAACCGTGAACAGACGATTGACGGTCAGAATTACATCTTCAACAAGGATGGAAAGATCATAAAGAATGGCTGGGCTGAGATGATCGGCGGAGATAGTTATGTCATCTGGTATTACATCAAGGACAGCCAGAAGCAAAGCGGATTTGTCAATGATGGCGGAAAGATCTACTACATGGATCCGGAAGACTACAACAGAATGGCTACCGGATGGAAGGAGATTGATGGAAAGACATACTTCTTCAATGACAGCGGTTCGGCTGCCAGAGAACAGTGGGTCAATGATGCGGAAGGCAAGAGCTACTTCAAGGCGGATGGAAGCCTTGCAAGTGGACTGGAGACAATCGGAGGAAAGACATACTACTTTGCCGATACAGGAAGGCATGCAGCTGCCATCAGCCAGTGGATTGAGGTTTCTGGAAGTGACAGATACTTCGGAACGGATGGAGCGATGGCAAGAAGCACATGGGTTGGAAACTATTCGGACAATGTATGGCGATATGTGGATGCAGATGGCAAGCAGCTATCAGGATGGCTGAAGATCGGTTCTAAATCCTACTACCTTGACCCTGACAATGACAACATCATGGTAAGCGGATGCACATTCGAGGTGGATGGAAAGAGCTGGCGATTCGGTGATGATGGTGCCCTTCTAGTGAATGTATGGGTTGATGAGGCTGACGGCAAGAGACGTTATGTGCTTGAGAACGGTGAATATGCTGGACCATACATCCGTGAAAAGGAATCTCAGTATGCTGCTGATTACATCAATGCCTACTACAAGATTGATGGATGGTGGTACCGATTCACGCAGGACAGCTATCTGGACACGAGCTACACGCCTACAAAGGTAGTCGAGAACTGTAGCCGCTGTTTGAGACATGAAATGCCATGTGATGCTGTCTTGTATGCAGGTGATTGCTGGGGTACTTTCTATCTAGATTTTGCAGATACAGAGGAGGAAGCCCTTGAGATTTCAGAGAGTTACGGTGGTAATTATTATCATGGTGTAGAATGTGTATGGGGTGGAATGATTGAATTAGGCGACAACCACGATAATTATGTAGGTTGGGGATGCTTTCCAAAAGACATCAATATGGATCCAATCGGTCCTCCTTACAATTAGAGGATATAACTTGTTTTCATAGAGAGATTAAGATGGTCTCTCTTTTATTTTTATAGAAAAAGGAAAGGTTTTTAAATATGGAAAAATTAAAGAACATTGCACGCACACTGTTGGGCGTGCTTCTTTCATTTGTGCTGTGCATCAATGTGATGCAGATAAAGGCATCCGAATATGAAATGATGCCGGAGGAGAAGATTGTTGAAGAAGCTGTAGCCAATGAAGAAGGAATGGATATTCCTGAGGCTGTTCCGGAAGTGCCTGCCGAACAGCTAGAGCCTTCACAGAATGGCAAAGAAGAGAATCCGGAGATTGAACAGACACCTTCTTCCGAAGAAGAGGGGGAAAAGAAGGATATCATCGAACTGGAAGAAAAGGTCGAAGCGGAAACCCTGGAGGAGCAGGGGATTGTTGCAGGAAATGCCCTTGCCTATCTTCCCGTGCCGGGAAGCCAGTACGGATTCGACTATGTAACGAAGATCATGGTCGGTTCACGTGTGGTCTTCTGCCTTGAGCCCCTGAAGCCTTTCAATACGAACGGGGATTATAAGGAAGATACACTATACTGGGATGACTTAAATTATCAGGTGCAAACTAATTTATGGAACATCCTTTATTATGGATACAACTATACCGGGCACCAGACGGACAGATACTACATCGCAACGCAGCTTATGGTATGGCATGCGGTCACAGGAACACTGTACACGCTGTATGAGATGGATGCGGTTACGCCGATTGATGTGAGTGCGGAGATTAACACGATAAACGCATTGATTTCACAGAGGGTAAATGTTCCTACATTTGATAAGACTTCGTTATCGTGTACATTGAACACACCAGTCAAGCTGACATGTACGAACGGTATGCTGAAGCATTTCACAGTCAGCGGTGGTCAGGGTGTAGATGTATCCACTGATGGAGACGAGATAACTGTCACAATCACTTCAGAGCAGTATGATGGTACACTTCGATTTGTCCCTAATTATGGTCCTAAGCAGGCTATGGTTGTCTATGGAAGCTTCAGCATGCAGAAGACGATTGGACTGAGAACTCTGAATGACCCTATCAGAGAGGTGTCAATTCCGCTTTCACTGATGCACATGCAGACAACGGCAAAATCCGATAACGGAACAAACGAGGTGCAGAAGACAGCCTCACCAGTCACCCTGACGGATACGGTTTCCTATCAGGGGCTTGAAGCCGGAAAGACATACACTGTTAAAGGTGTCCTTATGGATAAGAAGACAGGAAAGGAATTCCTTGTTAACGGTAGCAAGGTGACTGCCGAAAAGGAATTCACGCCTGAAAGTGCAAATGGAACGGTGGATGTAACATTCACATTCGATGGCACTGGAATCACCACAACAGCAGATGTAGTCGTATTCGAAAGTTTGTATCAGGATAATGTAGAGCTTCTTGTCCATGCCGACATTGATGATGCAGGACAGACGGTCCACATCGTCGATCTTCATACAACAGCTACATCTGCTGATACGGGAGATCACAAGGACATCACAAAAGATATCATCACCATCAAGGATGTCGTTGCCTATGAAAACCTTGCTCCAGGCAAGGAATATACAGTTAAGGGAATCCTTATGAACAAGGAAACCAATGAACCACTCCTTTCTGATGGCAAGGAAGTCAAAGCAGAGAAGACATTCACACCTCAGGCAAAGGATGGAGAAGTGGAGCTTGAATTCACATTCAATGCGATTGCACTGAATGGTGTAACAACAGTTGTATTCGAAGACCTGTATCGAGATGGAATCAAGATTGCTACACACTCTGATATTGAAGATGAAGGACAAATATTAATTGTAAAATATGAAAGTACTGTTTCTTTTTTATTTTCACTAATATTAGCGATGTAAAAAGAAGGATAAAACTATATACTATAGATAGAGGTGATGAAAATGAAGAAAACACTTACAAGTTTATTAGCTGCTTCAATGGCTTTGCAGTTTGCTGCATTACCAGTCGTGGCAGAAGAACAGGATCCTGTTATTGTAGAAGAAACAATTCAGGCAGAAGAACAGGTAGAAATCGAAGTCTATCAGGAGGGTCCTTATTGGGCTTTGGAGAATGGAAGATGGCGTTATTATACAAATCCAGGTGAGTACTATATCAATGCAGAAGTAGAAATCAAAGGCAAATGGTATTGTTTTGATGAAGCAGGCTATATGGTTACCGGATGGACTATGATTCCTGGTGTCTGGAAATATTATGATAAGACATCGGGTGCTCGTGTAACGGGATTACAGACAATCAACGGTAAATTATACTTTTTTAATTCGTATCAGAGTGATATGATGGCAAATTCTGCGAGTATTGTAGTTGGTGATAAATTATACTACTTTGGTGAAGATGGAGCCGCTATAAAAGGCTTTATGAAAGTAAATCAATTTACTTATTATTATGGAAATGACTGTGCAAGAGCGACTGGATGGCAAAAGATTGATGGAACCTGGTATTACTTTAACGAAGGGGCTAATATCTATAGTGAATACTATGCATATATGTTCCAGAACACAGCCATGACAACGGCAACTACAACATACTGGTTTGATAAGGATGGTCGCTGGGTTGAAAGTGGATGGATTCAATTTGAAGATGGCTGGCGCTATATAAAGAATGGTGAATTGTATGCAGGATGGGTTCAATCAGGTAATTATTCCTATTATCTAGATCCAGATAATAATTATATAATGGCACATAACACAAAGAAGACATTAATTGTGGATGGTGTTGAAAAAGACTGTTACTTTGATGGAAATGGACATTATATCAAGAATGGATGGTATGATCGTGATGGGGATGGTAAAGCCATGATGTATCTTAAAGATGGTAATTTCTGTCAGGGATTCCATACGATTGATGGATATCCATATTATTTTGATGTCGATTATATCTGCTTAAAAGATCAGATTAAAGATGTAGGGGATATATTCTACTACATCGATAAGGATGGTCATATCATTTATAATGGCTGGGTAGAAATTCAGGGAATATGGTATTATCTAGAAAATGGTGAACCAAAGACAGGCTTCTTGGATTATAAAGGATATACATACTATCTATATCCAGAAATGGCTGTCAGTATGATTGTTTATGAAGATGGTAAATTCTACTATACTGATGATCAGGGACATGTTGTCAAATCAGGATGGGTATACGCAAACTATGACTGGTTCTATCTTGAAAATGGCAAGCCAAAGACAGGATGGCTTCAATATAAAGGTGTATGGTATTATCTAGATCCAAATGCAGAAGCTGATGGAAGAATGGATTATGATTGTACAATCGAAGATGGTGGAAAATATTATTACCTGGATGAAAATGGTCATATGGTTACCGGATGGAACAAGCGTGATGACAAGTGGTATCTATACAATGCAAGTGGTGCCCAGGTATTTGGATGGTATAAGGAAAATGGTTACTGGTACTATCTGAATGAAAATAGAAATGGTGCTATGTTGAGTGAAACCATGTTTTATGACAATGACTATCAGAAGATGTATCTATTTGATAAAGATGGTCATATGGTTACAGGATGGTATAAGTCAACAATTGGTAAATGGTATCTATGCAAATCCGATGGTGAAGTGGTATTTGGATGGGCAACAATTAATGGTACTACTTATTATCTAGATCCAAATGTTGGCGAAATGTATAGTGATAGAATCTATGAAGATGCAAATCATAACCGCTATTATTTCGATGCAAGTGGAGCTATGGCAAAGAATAAATGGGTACGTCGTGGTTACAGATGGTATTACTATGATGAAAACGGTAAAGAAGTATCTGGATGGAAATATATCAATGGCAACTATTATTACTTTAAGAAGGATAATGATAATGCCATGGCAGCCAATGAAATGCTGATCTTAGATGATCCAGTTACAGGAGAATCCTGTGGTTTCTTCTTTGATGGAAATGGACATTATCAAAAGGCAAAAGGATAGGGGAAGAATCAATCTTCCCCCTTTTTTATAGGATTTCACAGTGTTTTAATACCCAATCTAATAATAAGATGACATCTTTATCGTTGAATGTGATAGAAAGCTTCTTTTCATCCTGGTTATAGATAATACCTTCTCCATAAGTAGGATGGATTATGATTCTTTCAAGATAATTTTCTTCTTTTTTGATTTCCTTTTTCTTTACAAAGAAATCACCTGCAATTTCATTGGAACAATCCCAGCTATCCTGAATCTGATAATGATAATATTCCTTTTTTAATGCGGTAATATGAAAATTACCAGCATAGACCAGGATGATTTCATCATTGAACATGGTATCCATTTTCTTACAGAACTCTTTGCATGTCATTTTGACAGGGAAGTGCTTATAAGAAGAAAAGTCATGTTTCAATAATACCTTTTCAACAACATCTTTATGATTGAGATGGATTTCATTTAATTTATAAGCTTGTTTAGATAGAAGATCTAAGGCTTCATGCCAGTTTATATCCAATCCAAAGGCAAGGGCACGAATCGTACAGTCCCCAACAAATTTGCCATTGGGATTTAAATTTCTAAAATTGAAATCCGCCTGTTTTCGTTTATCAGGATTTTCATACCATTTCTTCTGATCATAATAGGTATAATTAAAATCCTTTCGATAGATTTCATATTCATCATATGTCTTAAGATAGATTGGATTGACAATTCCATATTGAAATAGATCTTTTTCCTTTTGAATCAAAGCATAGAAATGATTGCCTCTTCGAATTAAGGCATAGCCTGTAAACTTTTTTAAATCTGTACATTTAGAATAGCCTTTTTCTTTAAGAAGCATAGCTATATTCTTTTCATCTACACTAGGTCCATTGGCATAGATATGTAGACAATCGATATAATAGTCAAACATGGACTTCCAATTGAGGTTTTCTAAGATTCCTATCGCATTTAAGCATTCATACAATGCATTCTCATTTTTTATATTTCGATTCAATGTCTTATATTCATACATGCATTCATTCTAATAAAAAAAAGACGCATATGCAATGCGTCTTAAGCTTCCAGCTTCTTGTCGATATCTCTGATTTCTTCTTCTAACTGTGCAATGAATTCCTGCTTGTCAGCAATCTGATCATTTAAATCCTGAATTGTGTTAGAAGATACAAGACCTGTCATATCGTCTTCTAAACGTTCAATCATACGTTTCTGACGGTTGATCAATTCCTGTTTCTTTTGTTTAGCCTGCTGCATTCTCTGAACCCAGGCGTTGTGCTTGTTGTCATTGAACTTTGTCAGTTTTTCAAAATATTCATCTGTAACGGCATGGAATTCAGCCCATAATTCATCTTCTTTTGTCTTAGCAGCAGAACGGATGTTCTTCCATTCCTTCTGAAGGTTTTTCACCTTATCTGTATTTGAACGAGTGAATTCTTCACTGGCTACGATTTCTTTGGCTCTTTCAATTAATGATGCCTTAGCCGCTGCATTTTCTTCCTGCTGTGCGTGTAATTCATCATAATGTGCTTTTCTTCTATCATAGAAAGTCTGTCTAGCATCATTGAACTGTTTCCATAAAGCATCTTCTTTATTTCTTCCAGCACTACCTGCTGCTTTCCACTGTTCGAATAGATCTTTGAACTTTTCAGTTGTCTTTTTCCATTCTTCACTTTCGGATAACTTCTTAGCTTCTTCCACTAATTTTTCTTTTACTTCTGCTGCCGATGCGAACTTGGCATTGATTTCATCCCAATATTCTTTCTTGCGTGTATAGAATGTCTGTCTAGCTTCGTTAAACTCAGCCCATAATTTATCATCTACTTCTTTGCCAACAGAACCAATCTTCTTCCAATCTTCAAATAATGCGTTCAACTGGTTTGTTGCTGCCTGGAAGTTTTCTGACTTTGATAATTCTTTAGCCTTTTCAATTAAGTCTTCTTTGGCTTTTTTATTGACTTCCTGCTGTTCTTTGTTCTTAGCGTAGAATTTGTCTAGGGCAGCTTCGAATTCATCCTTAAGGCTTTCTTCCAGAACTGTTTCCCAATACTTGATCTTACGCCACTGTTTCTGTAGGGAGGCAACGGTTTTCTTTGCC
>JABUSD010000172.1 GCA_021442845.1 Holdemanella sp. | reverse complement strand
ACCACACACAACAGAAGACATTTGAAGAAGGGGAAGTTCTAACTTTAAAAGAACCAGAAAATGCCGATGAATTTATAAGTATAATCAAGGAAACTTCTAAAGAGGTAGAGGAAATCAAATCAATCTATTTAAAGGAAAGGGATGGATACTGGTTTATCATTGTTGATGCAGAGAATGAATCCGTTGAATTGTTCCAGAAGCTAGGAAGAATGTGGACACCATATGCGATGGGAAAACAGATGCAGTTTTTATTCGCATCTGTACCTGCATGTGAAGATATCTTAAAATTCTCCAGACCAGTTTATCGTAAATAGATATGTATTTACCAGACTATGTAATGAAAACGTTAAAGACGTTGAATGATGCAGGATATGAAGCCTATGTTGTCGGAGGCTGTGTACGTGATTATGTCATGGGTAAAAAGCCAAATGATTATGATATCTGTACAAGTGCTTTACCGGATGAAATGGAAGCGTTGTTTGAAAGAACAATTCCGACTGGAAAGAAGCACGGAACGATAACTGTGTTAACCGAAGAACCTTTAGAAGTAACAACGTTTAGAAAAGAAAGTGATTATGAAGACCATCGCCATCCAGATAGGGTGGAATTTGTATCCGATATTGAAATAGATCTTTCTCGAAGAGACTTCACAATTAATGCGATGGCGTATCATCCAGATACAGGAATTATTGATCCTTTTGACGGACAAAAAGATATTAAACGAAAGGTGGTTCGATGTGTAGGGGATGCCAGAACCCGTTTTGAAGAAGATGCGCTTCGTATGCTTCGTGCTCATAGGTTCTGTGCAAAATTAGCTTTTACAATGGATGTAGAAACAAGGGATGCATTAAATATGAATGCTGATTTATTAAAATATGTATCCGTTGAAAGAATCCGCGATGAAGTCAATCAGATATTAAAGTATAATCCATGGCAGATAAAGGAAATGACAAAACTGTTAGAGCCTTGGATTCCTGAATTGGAATTAGCTGATAAATGTGAACAGGTTAGCCCATGGCATAATATGAATGTATTGGATCATATCCTAAAAGCTGTGATGTCATCCCCTGTCAAGGATGAAACGGTATTATGGACTTTATTCCTTCATGATTTAGGAAAGCCTGCCTGCAAGACGACATCTACAGAGGGAAGAGATCATTTCTATGCGCACCCTTTAGTTGGCAAAATGATTGGGAAACGGATTATGCGACAGTGGAAGTTTCCTGCCAGGATGCAACACGATATTCCTATTCTGATTGAATATCATGATGATTCTATTCATCCTTCCTTAAAGACAATCTATAAATATAGAATTAAAAGAGGATGGTCTGAAGAATTAATGGAAAAATGGCTGATTGTACGGCGATGCGATCTTCTTGCCCATTCTCCCACTGGGCAACAGACAATCTTGAAATTGAATGAATTTGAAGCGCTTTATCGAAAGTGTTTAAAGGAACATCCAATGACTTATAAAGATTTGAAAATTAATGGAAAGGATATTCTTGAAAATACAGAGTATCGTGGAAGTGAAATAAAAGAACAGCTGGATGCATGTTTAACGTTATGTTTCTATCAGCCAGAGATGAACGATAGAGATAGACTGATTCAGTTTGTAAAGAGATAAGGGGAATATATGAATACTATGAATATTGTGTTACTTATCATATTGGTTCTTTGCTTGATTCTATTGCTGGTTGTAGTCATCAAAAACCAGAGACAGAATGAAATCTATCAGCAGGCTTTATTAAAAAAGAATGAAGAAACGTTATTAAAGAATGAATGGATGGATTCACAACGAAAGGATCAATGGGATAAGGTGTTAGAACAGGTTCAGTATTTACAGAAGGAACAGATTCTGTCTTCAAAAAGCATGGAAAACATTGAAAATGATATCTATGCGATTAACCAGATTATGACAAACACAAAACTAAGAGGAAACTGGGGCGAATACCAGTTAGAAATATTATTAAGTCAATATGCAGCGGAAAATACAAGAGTATATCAGATGCAGTATATGCTGGAAAATGGAAAGATTGTCGATGCGATATTTAGACTGCCAGATACAAATAAGGTATTGTGTATTGATTCCAAGTTTCCAATGGAAAACTATTCGAGAATTCTGGAATATCCTGGAAATGAGGAATATGTAAAACTTTTTAAAAAGAATGTAAAACGACATATTGATGATATATCACAGAAATATATCACAACACAGACAACGGATTATGCCATTCTTTTTATACCAAGTGAAGCAATCTATCAGTATATCTGTGCAAATTGTGAGGATGTATTATCGCATGCTTTAAAGAACCATGTGATGATTACATCCCCTACAACCTTGATTGGTATCACATTTTCATTGATTTCCAGTACAAAAGATTTCTATCGAGCCAATCATTTAGATGAAATTGAAAGGAATCTGATGATGTTGCAGGAAGATGCATATCGACTTGTAGAAAGATCAAATAAGGCACAAGCCAATCTGGAGACATTGGCAAAGCAGTTCGGCATGGTATCTACATCGGCTACAAAGATTGCGAAGCGAATCGATGAAATATCAAAGGGAAAGGAAGAGGAACTATGATTACAACATTAAAAGGTGATATTACAGGACTGGATTTTACCATTATTGTCAATGCAGCCAATAAGCATCTTTTGCCTGGTTCAGGTGTATGTGGTGCCATCTTTTCAAAAGCAGGAAAAGGTCTAGAGGAAGAATGCCAGCAGCTACATGGATGTCCAACAGGGGATGCGAAAATGACAAAGGCGTATGGGCTTCGTTGTGATCGTATTATCCACGCGGTAGGACCTATCTATTTAGATGGAAATCATCAGGAAAGAGAATTGCTGGAATCGTGTTACTGGAATAGCCTTTGTTTGGCGTATAGCTATGTGAGAGAACAGAATCTTGAAAAATGCACATTGGCATTTCCTTGCATATCAACAGGAATCTATGGTTTTCCAAGAGAGGAAGCCTGTCAGATTGCGGTAAAAACGGTGAAGACATTAATGCGTCAATACCCGGATGCCAAGGTGATTGATGTAATCTTTGTCTGTTATTTGCAGGAAGATTATGCACTATATAAAGAGGAATTGAAAAAATATGAAATCTATGGTTGATTTATCCCATCAGTTTTTACTTCCTGTTTTGCATAAGCAGGCAATCTGCATTGATGCGACAATGGGAAACGGAAAGGATACTCTCTTTTTTCTAAAACAGAATGTGCATACTGTTTATGCCTTTGAAATTCAGAAAGAAGTGTATACGAATACAGTATCAAAGATAGAGAACAGAAGATTCAAGCCATATTGTATCGGACATGAAAGGATGGATGAATATGTTCATAAGGAAGTCGATGCCATTGTGTTTAATTTTGGATATTGTCCTGGATTTGATTCATCTATCACAACAACGCTAAAGACAAGTCTAGTTGCGGTAGAAAAGGCAATATCGCTGCTTAAGCAAAAAGGAAGATTAGCGCTTGTCTTCTATCCTCATGAAGAAGGGTTAAAGGAAGCCAAAGAGATAGAAAATCAATTAAGAATCAGAAAAGATATCAATTGTATAAAGATAGAGACTTTTAAAGAGAATAGTCCTTATCTAATTGGGGTTGAAAAAGAATGATGTTGAAAACATCGTTGTATTCTTTTATAATTTAATTGTTATAACAATATAACAAGAGGAGATAGTATGGAAATTATTAATTCAGGTTTATTTCATGCATGGAAAAACAATCCGCAGGGAAAAGGGTTGCAGATTTCCAATAAATTATATAGTCAGGCAAAGTCTTTCTATGAAAGTGTAGATGAAACATTAACAGAGAATACAGTTATGTATGAAGTCTATACAATTCCATCAAAGCCAGAAGCAGGACATTTGAGTTGGGGACTGTCGGTATTAAAACCGGTCTATGTCAATGGAGAATGCAATATGACACGAGGGCACTTTCATGAAAATCTGGAATGTGAAGAATATTACTGGTGCCAGGCTGGTGAAGGATTGTTGATGTTGATGGATGAAGATGGAAAATGCTGGTGTGAAGAGATGAAGGAAGGAACGCTTCATCATATTGATGGACATCATGCTCATCGTCTAATCAACACATCCGATGTGGATTTAGAAGTTGTATGTATCTGGAATGGAGATGCAGGACATGATTATGCACGTGTTGAACAGATGCCATTTCCAGTGCGTATATATAAAGTAGAAGGTAAAATACAGATAAAGGAGGGATAATATGAGTTTATATGATCGCTTTCCTAAAACAGTTGTAAAAGGATATGAAAATACCGCTATCATAGGAATGGAAAATATCCTGAATCAGATCCAAAAGGATATGGAAGGTAAGAAAGTGTTATGCTTTGATGCCTATCCAGGTGTATATGATGAAGTCTTAGAACAGATCAAGACATTGGATCCTGATGTATTGATTAACACAAAAGATATCTTTAAAGATGGAAAGACATTAACAGAACAGCTTCAGTATCATATTACAGATGACCGTGTATTTGGACGTATGTATTATGGTGAACTTTCTAATTTTGTAGATACAGATAAATTAGAAGCTGCCAGAAAGACAGTAGAAGAATCTGATGGATTTGTCATTGTTTATGGAGTGGGAGCAACACTAGTACATCCTGGAGATGTGCTTGTCTATCTGGATCTGGCAAGATGGGAAATTACCCTTCGTTATCGTAAAGGACTTCCTAACTTTCAATGTGATAACTATGATGAAGATTCACTAAGAAAAATTAAAAGAGGGTTTTTCATTGAATGGAGAGTTGCCGATAAGCATAAGATGAGTGTATTTGATCGAATTGATTACTTCCTGGATACAAACAATATGAATGAAATGAAGATGGTAACAGGGCAAGCGGTTCGAGAAGGATTAAGACAGGTAGCGTTACAGCCATTTAGATGTGTTCCTTATTTTGATCCAGGTGTATGGGGTGGACAATGGATGAAGGAAGTTTGTAACCTTCCAAAGGATAAAGATAACTATGCTTGGTCTTTTGATGGAGTACCAGAAGAAAATTCTTTATATCTTGATTTTAAGAATGCCTATATTGAATTACCATGTATGGATTTGACATTGTATCAGCCAGTGCCTTTCTTAGGAAAAGATGTATATGCACGCTTTGGAGCTGAATTTCCAATTCGTTTTGACTTTTTGGATACAATGGAAGGACAGAATCTATCCTTACAGGTTCATCCATTGACAGAATATATCCATAGAACATTTGGTATGGCTTATACACAGGATGAAAGCTACTATATGCTAGATGCAGGAGATAATGCCTGCGTATATCTTGGATTAAAGGAAGGTATCGATAAAGAAGAAATGCTTGATGATTTAAGAGCTGCAAATCGTGGTGAAATCATCTTTGATGCTGAAAAATATGTTAACAGGATTCCTGCTAAGAAACACGATCATTTCCTGATTCCTGCTGGAACAATTCACTGTTCAGGAAGCAATTCAATGGTTCTTGAAATCAGTGCAACACCTTATTGTTTCACATTCAAACTCTGGGATTGGGCACGTGTCGGGTTGGATGGAAAACCAAGACCTGTCCATGTTGAACATGGAAGCAAAGTAATCCAATGGGATCGTACAACACCATGGGTTATGAAGAACCTTGTTAATGCGACATATGAAATCACAGACAATGAACATTATAGGGAAGAACATACAGGACTTCATGAATTGGAATTCATTGAAACACGTCGTATCTGGATTAAGGATGAGGTGTTGATTGAAAATGAAGGAAATGTCAACATGCTGAATTTGATTGAAGGACAGACATGTGATGTTGTTTCTGTGGATGGTTCCTTTGAACCATTTACTGTGCATTATGCAGAAACATTCATTGTTCCTGCCAGTGTCAAGAATTATAAATTGGTCAACACAACCAATTCACAGATTGGTGTATTAAGAGCTTACGTACGAAAGCCAAAGGCATAAGAAAATGGAAGAAGCAGAGCTTCTTCCATTATTTGTTTTCAAGGATGTAATCACAGACATTACGGTATATTATATCAAAATTGACAGGTCCTGATTGTAGAATGACATCCGTAAATTCCTTTTCATTAAACTTGGAACCAAGTACATATTCAGCTTCTGTTCGCATATTTTCAATCTGCAGATATCCATAATAGTAGGATAAGAAGGAAGCTGGACTATCTGCAAGCTGATTATAGAGGGCTTTCAGATCGGTTCCAAACATATCGCTATACATTTCTACGAATTCATCATAGGATAAACCATCATAATGAATTGAAATATCCATTAGACAGACATAGTAGTAGGTTAATATTTCATTGTATTTATAAGCATCAATATATTGTTGATCTACATCTAGATACTCCATTGCCTTAAATTGGGAATAGGTTGCATATCCTTCTGTGAATCCTAAACCGCCATATAGATGTTGAATGTTGTATTTGTAGTTATCCAGACCATATTGTGCCATGAACATATGACCAGGAATACCTTCATGTGCAAAGGTTGTATACGTGTCTAAAGAAGACATATCATCTCCATAATCACGTCTGTTGAAGCGGATTTGACGCTTTGTTGTAGAATCAAGGGCTGGCATAACAAAGTAAGCAACGACACCATCGTTTGATTGTTCATCACTTAATGGATTGATTTCATATTGGATTGGACTGATTTCAACACAGTCTTTTTTATAGTTGTCCAATAAGAATTGCATTATTTCTTCTGGCGTATTGAATTGTGTTTTAACAGCATCAGCCTCTTCGAATACATTTTCATTCTTACTCATTAAATCCTGTGCAGTGACAATTATAGTCAATAATTCAGCTTCTAAGTTTGAACGGATTGTTTCAATATCTTCATAAGAACCGGTTGCTTCCTGCACCATGTAAGTGTAGTATTCCTGCCCGTTTGGCATATTGGATAGACCAGTTAATTCTTTATTCTTAGGTTTTAATTCATTTAATACAGAAATCGCATTTTCAAAGGAAGGGATAAATGCAATATTGAAGGCAATCTTAACCTGATTTTTATAATCAGCGGTTTTATAAAGTCCAAGGTTTAACTGTTCAATTTCATCGTATAGTTCATTTAAGATAGCACTGTTATCCTGTGTGTTGATAACATTCTGCATATCTTCTATGACACGATCATAATCAATATGCATTAAGCCTTCATCCGCCTGTTTTCTTGTATAGTCTAAAACCTCATTCATATATCGAGGTGTGTCATTCAATAATGTGATTAAATCTGCAATATCAGCTTCAGTTCTTAGAATATATTCTGTGAAGAAAGAAATAAGATCTTGATGAACACCATTCATTGAACTCCATTGATTCTGGATATAATCGAATTTTTCATCATCCTTTGCATTGGATAGTTCATCTTCAGCTACGATTTCATAATAGATATTCTGTTGATCTTTATCAAGTTTCTCAACATCAAAGGATTTGATGTTTTCGATAATATT
>JABUSD010000184.1 GCA_021442845.1 Holdemanella sp. | reverse complement strand
GCCATCTTTACCAATTTTACCTATGATCATTTAGATTTCCATGGTACCTTTGAAAACTATTTTGATGCCAAAGCCATGCTGTTTTCGCAAAGAGTGAAAAAGGAAGGCGTATCCATTTTAAATGTAGATGATGAAAAATATGCCGACCTTGAAAAGCTATGCCGTTCTCGCATTGTGACTTATGGTGTTGATAATAAAAGTGATTATCAGGCCAAGAATGTAAGAATCTATCCCAATTACACAACGTTTGATTTGATTTATGAAGATGCAAAATATGCTATAAAAACAAATCTGGTTGCCAACTACAATGTATACAATCTATTGGCTTCCATTGCTGCTTTACATGAAACAGGTATGGAATTAGACAGCATTATCCAATGCTGTAAGAATATTGAACAGATTGAAGGAAGAATGGAACAGATTGACTGTGGACAGGACTTCTTAGTCGTTGCGGATTTTGCCCATACACCTGATGGAATGGAAAAGATGATGCAGTTTGCACGAAGTGTTGCCGGAAAGAGTCATAAGGTTATTTCCGTCTTTGGAAGTGCCGGAAAGCGTGATGTCGCCAAACGAAAAGTATTTGGGGAAATTGCTGATACATATTGCGATTATATCATTTTAACAGAGGATGATCCCCGCGATGAAAATCCAAAAGATATTGCCACTCAGATTCGTGAAGGGATAAAGACAACAAACAATATCTTTATCTCTGATCGTTATGAAGCGATACGCCAGGCTATCGATAGTGCCAATACCGGAGATGTTGTCTTACTTCTAGGAAAAGGGGATGAAGTCTTCATGTATCATGAATTTGGAAGAGTTCCATGGATTGGGGATAATGTTGCCGCTAAGGAATGCATTTTAAATCGTTTAAAGGAAAGCAATCATGAAATGTAAAAACTGCAATACAATGAATGTTCCAAATGCCACATTCTGCCAGAAATGCGGTATGCCACTTTATACACCGCAAAAAGATAGAACACCGGATATCCTTTGTTTGATTTCCGTAGTTTTGATGCTTGCAGGAGCACCGATTCGTAAGCTTCTACTGGAATTGAATAGAAACAATCTTGCTTATATTGGACCGTTTTATAGGATTCTTTATTCTATCTTTGAAATACTTCCATTAGTAGCCATTGTTCTAATGGTGATTGCTCGTGTGAAATATCCAGAGAATAGATTTGCGAAAATATTGATGTGGGTCTATATCATTGGATTTGTTGTGATGTTACTGGTCTTAGCGATAACTATCCTTTCCTGTGGATTCGCCTTAAGAGATTGTTCCAATTATTATTATTGATATGGTATTTCATTTTATAAATCTATCCAAACATCTATATGGTTTGATGCTTGGATTCTCTTTTCTATTATCTGGTATTGTCATTTATCAGCTTTTAAAAGAAAAGGTCGAAAAGCGATTCATTCTATATAGTTATCTATTGACAGGAACTTTTATTATCATTGGTTCGAAATGGATGTCTTTTCTTATGGATGAAACTATAACTTCCATATGGGATGCCTCTTTCAATAGTATAGGTGGTGCAATTGGTTTAATTGTATCTGTTACTATTTATGATTTTATCTATGATAAGAAATCACATATATTTCTAGATGCATATATAAAAGTGCTTCCATTATTATATTCCATTTCAAAATTAGGCTGTTTCTTTAGTGGCTGTTGTCATGGATTTATATATGATGGCATCTTTCATGTTGAATATAGGCATGGATCCTATTTTCCAATCCAGTTTATCGAATCCATTGTCTTCTTTCTATTATTTCTATATGGATATAAAAAGAAAGATAAGTATACAATTATTCTAATCTGTTCCATATCCAAATTTATATTGGATTATTTGCGATATGGACATACTGGATATGCATTATCCATAAATCAGATATTATGTTTATTCATTATAGGTGTAACTTTGCTTCTATATTATAAAAAAAATAAGTTTATAAAGCTTTAAAGTCTTGAATTATATAACCAATATGATATAATTGTAGCGCAATAACTCAGGAAGGGAGGTTTGTCCAATGCCAAAAGTAGTTGTTAAAGATAACGAACAATTAGATGACGCTTTAAGAAGATTTAAACGTCAAGTATCTCGTAACGGTACCCTTGCTGAGGCACGTAAGAGAGAATTTTACGTTAAACCAGGTGTGCGCAGAAAATTAAAATCTGAAGCTGCACGTAAGGCACGTAGAGGAAAATAATAAACTGCAGAAATGCAGTTTTTTTCTTGAGGAGGAATTCAATTGGCTTATAGAACTGTAGATCTATCATCCTATACATATGAAGAGATTCAAGCATTTGCCGGATTTCAGGATTGTCATATTGATATATTGGAAAAGACATTCAAGACGAAGATTATCATTCGATCTCAGGAATTGAAATTTGAAGAATGTGAACAATCGGATGCGCTGGAAGAAGTAGTCAATCGCATGTTTGATATATTAGGGGAACAAGGAGATATCCATAATCAGGATGTATCCTACCTATGTCATCTGGCATGCCGTCATAAATTATCCGCTTTTGAAATCAAGCAGTTATCATCGATTGGAAAGACAAAATCCGGTAAGATGATTTATCCAAAGACAGTGGGACAGGCACGATTATGCGATGCCTTCCGTAAAAATGATATTGTCTTTGCCACTGGTGTTGCCGGAACGGGAAAAACCTATCTAGCCGTCTGTTATGCGGTGAGTGTATTGAAATCCGAAAAGATACAGAAAATCGTATTGACAAGACCCGCTGTAGAAGCAGGGGAATCGCTTGGCTTTTTACCAGGGGATATGAAGGAAAAGGTCGATCCTTATCTTCGTCCACTCTATGATGCCTTATATGAAATGCTTGGGGTTGAAACGGTTGAGAAACTGCTTGAAAAACAGGTGATTGAAATTGCACCACTTGCTTTTATGCGTGGACGTACATTGAATGATGCCATTGTCATCTTAGATGAAGCCCAGAATACTACCCAGGCACAGATGAAGATGTTTCTGACACGAATGGGAAAGAACACCCAGATGATTATCAATGGGGATGTGACCCAGATTGATCTGATCAAGAAACACGATTCGGGTCTGATGCAGGCATGTTCCATTTTAGAAGATATCAAAGGCATTGAAATTGTACATCTAAAGACAAGCGATGTTGTTCGTAATCCATTAGTACAGAAGATTATTGAACGCTATGCAACAATTGAAAAATAAATTCGTTATTGATATACTTTATAAGAAATCCATAGAAGAAGAAACGATACAAAGGAAATTTATAGAGAGATGATGGCAGGTGGAAATCATCAATGGAACTTGTATTAAGACACTTTGGAGGAATCGATGGAAAAGATCGATCGTTAGTCGCGTTAAGACATGAGGTGCTCCTAGGATTAGGAGAAATAAGGTGGTACCGCGTTTATTACGTCCTTATCAAAGGGCGTTTTTTTGTTTATTAGGAGGAAAAAATATGGCGTATCAAATCCCAAGAGGATGTCAGGATGTGTATGGAGAACAATCCTATAAGTGGCAGCAATTGGAAAAGACATTTAGAGATTTCTGTTATCTTTATAACTATGATGAAATTCGTACACCAATCTTTGAACACACAAATGTATTTAAAAGAGAAAACGATTCAAGTGATATGGTAAACAAGGAAATGTATACATTCACTTTGGCAAACAGTTCTACTTCATTAACCCTTCGTCCTGAAGGAACAGCGGGTGTTATTCGAAGCTTTGTCGAAAATAAGATGTTTGCCAATCCGGATTTACCTGTAAAACTATATTATATGGGACCGATGCATAGACATGAAAGACCACAGAAGGGAAGACTTAGAATCTTCAATCAGTTTGGGGTTGAATGTTTAGGCAATAAATCGCCATATACCGATGTAGAAGCCATTGTCTTAGGTTATTCCATTTTAAAGACAATCGGTTTAAATGATATTAAGGTATGCATCAATACATTGGGAGATGATGAATCCAGAGCCAATTATCGCCAGGCTTTAAAGGAACACTTTGCTCCATATGTAGAGGATTTATGTGGCGACTGCAAGCGCCGTTATGAACAGAATCCACTGCGTATTCTGGATTGTAAGGTGGATCATGATAAGGAATGCATGAAAAATGCTCCAAGCATGAAGGATTATTTAAATGATGCATCCAAGGAATATTTTGATACGGTATTAAAACTATTGGATGTGTTAGAAATTCCTTATGTAGTGGATGACAATTTAGTCCGTGGTCTGGATTATTATACACACACTGTCTTTGAAATTGTATCCACATCTAAAGACATGGGAGCCCAGTCTACGGTATTAGCCGGTGGACGTTATGATGGCTTAATTCCATATTTTGGTGGACCTGAAGGCATGAGTGGAATTGGATGGGCTTTAGGAATTGAGAGAATTATTCTAGCTTTAGAGGCAGAAGGTGTAACCATTGCCGAAAAACCTGCTTTGGATGCCTATGTCATGTGTTTGGATAACGATGCTAGAACGTATGCCTTTGAAGTGTTGACACAGCTTCGTGCTTATGGATATCGTTCGGAAATGGATATGCAGCAAAGAGGATTTAAAGGACAGTTTAAAGCCGTTGATCGATCAAAGGCAAAAGTTGCGATTATTATCGGTAAGAATGAATTTGAAAGTAAATCCGTCACAATCAAGAATATCGTTGAGAAAACCCAGGAAACAATGCCAGTGGATTCTATGATTGATGCATTGGATGCTCTTTTAAATGCAGATTGTAAAGGAGAATAGATATGAAACGTACACATAATAATGGTGAATTACGCATTTCAAACGTAAATGAAACAGTGAGTTTACTTGGATGGGTTTCTAAGAAAAGAAACTTTGGCCAATTGGTTTTCATTGACTTAAGAGATCGAAGTGGAATTGCCCAGTTGGTATTTGATGAAAATATCTCTGAACAAGTCAAAGATGTTCGTAATGAATATGTATTAAATGTCACGGGTACCGTTGTAGAAAGAAAAGATAAGAATCCAAAGCTTCCAACAGGGGATATTGAAATCAAGGTGGAGGAAGTTACAATCATCAATAAGGCAGAAACTACACCACTTATTATTGCTGATGAAACCGATGCCTTAGAGGATACTCGTTTAAAATATCGTTATCTGGACTTAAGAAGACCCATGATTCAGAAGAATTTGATGTTACGCCATAAGGTAACTATGTTAATGCGTAACTATTTAAGTGAATTAGGATTCATTGAAGTAGAAACTCCTATCTTATGTCGTTCTACACCAGAAGGAGCTAGAGATTATCTAGTGCCATCGCGTATTTCTAAGGGAGAATTCTATGCCTTGCCACAATCCCCACAGCTTTATAAGCAGCTGTTGATGGTTGGTGGTATCGAAAAATATTTCCAGTTGGCAAGATGTTTCCGTGATGAAGATTTACGTGCAGACAGACAACCAGAATTTACCCAGCTAGATATCGAAATGAGCTTTGTGGAAGAAGAAGATGTATGGAATGTTGTGGAAGGCTTAATGAAAAAGATCTTCAAAGAAGTCAAAGGAGTCGATTTACCTGCATTTAAGCGTATTTCCTATGATGAATGTATGGCTAACTATGGTTCAGATAAACCCGATCTTCGTTTTGATATGCCTTTAAAGGATGCTTCTTCTATCTTTGCCAATACCGAATTTAAAGTATTCGCATCGACATTGGAAAACAAGGGGATTATTCAGGCACTGCCTGTGAAAGGATGTGCTTCTAATTTCTCTAGAAAAGATTTAGATAAATTACAGAACTATGTAAAAGTATATGGTGCCAAAGCTTTAGCATATCTAAAATATACGGATAATACATGGTCTGGTTCGGTTACAAAAGTATTGAGTGATGAAGAAAAGGATGCATTATATAATGCCTACAACATAGAAAATGGGGATATGATCTTCTTTGTAGCGGATAAGAAAAAAGTAGCCCAGACTGCATTAGGTGCCCTTCGTTCAAAACTTGGAAAAGATTTAGGCTTAATAAATGATTCTAAATATGAATTCTTATGGGTAACCAATTTTCCAATGTTTGAATATGATGAAACGGACAATCGTTATGTAGCCGCTCACCATCCATTTACATCGCCTAATTTAGAAGATGTCGATAAATTGATGAGTGATCCAGCCAACTGTTATTCAAGAGCGTATGACTTAGTTTTAAATGGATATGAATTATTATCCGGATCTATCCGTATTCATGATCAGCAGGTACAGGCAAAAGTATTTGAAGCTATTGGAATGACACTGGAAGAAGCCCATGAAAAATTTGGATGGTTCATGGATGCGTTTAAATATGGAACACCACCTCATGGTGGAGTCGGTATCGGATTGGAACGTTTAATTATGATCCTTTCGGGTACAGATAATATCCGTGATGTCGTTGCCTTCCCAAAAACAGCATCTGCATCGGATTTAATGGCACAGGCACCTGGTCCTGTTGATAGTAAACAGTTAAAGGAATTGAATTTGATTATAGGTAAAGCTGAATAGGTACTTTTAAAAGAAAGTGCCTTTTTTCTTACCATATATTTTGGATGAATTCAAGACTTGAGAATAGCCATTTTTTTGATATGATGAAATTGTCCAGGGATACACACATTTTTCCTACGCATTGAGATAAGGGAGAACGGATGTTGGCCTGTTGTGTTGAAAACCATTCAATTGGGATCCTAATGCAGGGCACAGTTCACCCACCTGTACTTACAGGGAAAGATCTCTGTTCCTGGACTTTTTCTTTTTATATAGACATAAATAATGTCAACATATCGTATATATTATAGGCATAAGGAGATGGTACTATGGAATTGATTTTTAAGATATTTGTACATGATCCAGCCTTTGCCCTTTTTGTAGGAATGCAGCTTATTTCATGGATTGGTATTGGACTTACAACCGTTTACTGTATCAAAAGGATTTTACAGGGAGAATAATATGGCAAGCTATAAAGAATTGTTTATTGAATACTATACAACCTATATCAAACGAAATGGTGCAACTGAATTCTTAGAATATCTTCTAAGCAATAATTCAGATTTCTTTGATGCACCCTGTTCGACTCGCTTTCATGGCAATTATGAAGGAGGACTTGTCGAACATAGTGTCCATGTCTTTGAGTGTCTAAAAGATTATCTAGATCGAAATCGTGTAAAAGAACAATACAACATGAAATATTCCATGGAATCCATTGCCCTTGTTTCTTTATTACATGATGTATGTAAGATTAAAGTTTATAAGAAAAGCTATCGCAATAAAAAGATTGATGGACAATGGAAAGAAGTTCCATATTATGAATTTGATGATCCAATGCCATATGGACATGGTGAAAAAAGCGTTTATATGATTACCCCATTTATGAAATTAACAAGAGAAGAAGCTTTTGCGATTCGCTATCATATGGGATTTTCACAGGATGAAAATCCCAATAGTGTAGGCTATACCTTTGAACACTTTCCTCTTGCCTTTGCCTTAAGCACAGCCGATATGGAAGCAACTTATTATT
>JABUSD010000108.1 GCA_021442845.1 Holdemanella sp. | reverse complement strand
TTTTTCCATTTGAACCATCCATAAACTTCTTCACCACTGCCATTGTAGTACCACCATTTCCCATTTTCATCGCTACGCCATGCATTGGAAATCATAGCACCGCTTGATGATAGATAATAGGATTTTCCATCAAGGGTAATTTTTGCATCTGCAGCCATTACACCTCGATCGGGTATTGAATCCGGGTAGAAGTAATACCATACATTATCAATCTTCTTCCAGTTTAATGTAATGTCCTTATCCCAGAAGTAGAACCATCTGTTTTTCATTAAAACCCATCCGGATTTTACCCATTCACCTTTATCGTTGAATGCACATTTTTCTCTTACACCATATGGGTTATTCATTAATGTAACTTGTCCGGTATAGGCTTTACCATGATAAATAGCTAAAGCTTCATCCGGTTCACTACGGAAATATTTCCACTTACCCTGAAGCTGAACCCAACCATAATATTCAAGACCATTTGCATCATAGAATCGGAATCCAGGGCGTCCACCAGTAAACTCTACAAGCGTATTACGAACCATCTGACCGCTTGTTTTAAAGTAGAAAAATGATTTCGTACCACCTGTATAGGAGTCAAGGTACGCTCTTTTGTTTGAATACATGGCACCAGTCTCTTCATCCAGATAATATACGTTTCCATTTTCAACAAGCCATCCTGTATGTTTTTCACCATTCACATAATAGTACCAGATTATATTATCTCCATCTTCTACCTTAATCCATCCGTTTTTAGAAGTATCGATTGGATCTGCTTCATCTGCAGGTGGTATTATAGTAGCACCTATTTCTTCTTCAAGAGTATATGTCTGGTTTACCTCTTCTGCAACAATCGAAGTATTTTGAGAATCTTCAATAGTTTCTAGAATTTCTGGTTCAGCATTTTCTTGTGCTAAAACGGGAATTTGTACAAATTGCAGTATCATGGCTGCACTTAATATTGTCTTTAAAGTTCTTTTCATAAAACACAAAAGCCTCCACATATATAGTATAAATAAATTATAAAAAAATGACAAAAAAATTTACATACTATGTAAAAAAAAGAATGATTGATATCATTCTTAACCGATAAATAACTGATCTTTTATTCCTTCTGTACAGAATACATCCAATGAGTCAAGGGTTAGGGCAGGGGAAGACACTTTGCCTTTGTCAATCATCCATACCGCTTCGACACCATCCAGTGAATCAATAAAGGCTTTGCCATCTTCATAGCTCATACAGAATAGAGCCGTGCTTAAAAAGTCAGCCAATGTGGAATCGTTTGTGATGATGGTAACGGAGCGGCAATACGTAGCTGGATATCCTGTTTTTAAATCGATGATGTGATGATAGCGTTTGTCATCCACTTCATAGAATCGCTGATAATCACCACTTGTTACGATGGCACATTCATCTTTGAAGGTCATGTAGACACCGGTGGAATCCCCATTTGGATTCTGGATTCCAATAGCCCAATCGCTTCCATCGGCTTTTGGTCCTAATAAGACGATATTTCCACCGGCGTTGATGAATCCGTTGTATAATCCTTCAGCGTTGAGCTTTTCCTTGATCTTCTGGCATGTATATCCCTTGGCAATGCCACCTAAATCAATTTTAAATGCAGGATCCAAGTATGTGATTGTATTGCCTTTTATAACCAGCTTATCTTTTCCGGCATGCGGATAGGCTTGTTGAATCTCTTCCTGGCTAGGAATGGATGTTCCTTGTTCACGATAGGTATGCCATATATGTAATAGGGAACCGTATGTGATATCAAAATTGGCATTCATTTCATTTAATGTAAGGGATGCCTGAATACAATCCAATAGAACATCATTGACTTCAACGGGATTGTTGTAGGCATGATGGTTTAAATACCATACATTGTTTAAACCTTCATATTCAGTATACTGATCAAAATAGGTATCATATTCCTTGAATGTTTCTTTCACAATTGTTTCATAGTTTTTATATTCCTTTTCGGTACAGGTTGCCTTAAAAGTGATGACTGTATCAAAGCCAATATCGGAATAGGTGGATGAAAATGTTTCCGGTTTAGCACATCCATAAAGGCATGATAAAGGCAGTATGCATAAAAGGATATAAAGTATAAGGTGTTTTTTCATATAAGGTATTATAAGTTTTCTTTACACAAAAGTAAAATAGATGTGTAATTAACCAATGAAAAGTCAATAAAACTTAAATATATGTAACACATAGTGAGTACGTTTGTGTTATAAGCATAAACCGTATTCTATATTTCGTTTTTTGTGTACAAGTTACAATTTATATGGTACTATTTTGTGCGGTATAAACAAGGAAAAGAAGTTTCAAAACACAATGAAAAAGTATGTAAATAATGAAAAAAATGTAATATTGTGCACGAATTGAAACAGATGTCCTTGTATCAATTACATGTATCATGTAAAATGATATGTAGATAATTTAGGAAGGATTGATATTATGCTTAAGTACATTTTAAAACGTGTCCTTGTAGGTTTCGTTACACTGTTCGCATTGAGTACAGCTACCTTCTTCTTGATGAAGGCTACACCTGGTTCTCCAATCAACGGTGAACGTTTTAAATCGCAAGCGGCCAGAGAATTAGCTATCAAACGATATGGGCTAGATAAACCAGTACTGGAACAGTACGTAATGTATCTGGGAAATATCGCTAAGGGTGACCTTGGAGAAAGCTACATTAAGGAAGGTGTTTATGTAGGAGAGACAATTAAGAACACATTCCCAGTTACTGCACGTTTAGGTTCTATCGCCTTTGTCGTGGCATTAACAGTAGGTATTACCCTAGGAACATGCGCAGCCCTATCCAAACAGAGGTGGATCAATTCGCTCTGTATGTTCATAGCCACCATAGGGGTTTCCGTGCCGTCGTTCCTGTTGGCGATGTTCATGATTATCCTATTTGGTGTTAAACTGCGTTTACTTCCATTCGTTGGATTAAACTCAGCATCAAATTACATTCTACCGGTAATTTGTTTATCAATGTATCCAATTTCGATGATTTGCCGTTTAACACGTTCATCTATGCTGGAAGTCATGAAACAGGACTATATCATATTGGCACGTTCTAAAGGAACTCCATATAAGATGGTTGTTATTCGACATGCATTAAAGAATGCGATGTTACCAGTTGTTACATATGCTGGTCCTGCATTTGCATTTATGTTAACTGGATCCTTTGTTATTGAAACTGTATTCTCAATTCCTGGAATTGGTAAACAGTTCGTAACAAATATCTCCAACCGTGATTATCAGATGATTATGGGTCTTACAATTTTCCTTGGTGCGTTAATTATCACATTCAACTTGATTACAGATATTATCGCTGCAACCATTGACCCACGTATCAAGTTAAAGTAAGGAGGCAAGGACTATGGAAGAAAATAAACAAACATTTGAATTGACTCCTGAATTATTCGAAAAGATGCCTGAAGCGGATAAGAACGCTGAAAAGATCAACTACGAAAGTAAAACGTATTTTCAGGATGCATGGAATCGTTTCAAAAAGAATAAATTAGCTATGGCTGGTTTAATCTTCGTTGTATTAATGATTATTGCTTGTATCGTAATCCCTATGATTTCACCATATTCATACGATGCACAGGATATGACAAATATGAATGCTGGTTCATCTATGCAGCACTTAATGGGAACAGACAACTTAGGACGTGACTTATTAGTACGTGTTATGATGGGTGGTCGTATTTCCCTTACAGTAGGATTCGTTGCGGCTGGTATCTGCTTATGTATCGGTATTACTTATGGTGGTATTGCTGGTTATATGGGTGGAAAAGTCGATATGGTTATGATGCGTATCGTTGATGCGATGTATTCAATTCCAGATATGCTTTATATCATTCTGATCACTGTTGTATTAGAACCTAGTATGACATCCATCTTAATCGGTATCTGTATCTCATCTTGGATGGGTATGGCAAGACAGGTTCGTACACAGGTTATGACATTAAAAGAACAGGAATTCTCATTGGCTGCCTTTGTATTAGGGGCAAGCAAAGCAAGAATCCTATTCAAACACTTGATTATCAACTCAATGGGACCAATCATTGTATCGGTAACATTATTAGTTCCTAGTGCAATCTTCAACGAAGCATTCTTAGGATACTTAGGTATTGGTATTCCAGCACCTAACGCTTCATGGGGAACACTTGCCAACGATGCAAAACGTTTCATGACTACACACCCTACACAGGTATTGTGGCCAACGCTTGCAATCTGTTTGACAATGTTAGCACTTAACTTTATTGGTGACGGTCTAGGAGATGCCTTAGACCCTAAGAAGAAGTAGGAGGATATGACTTATGGCAATGTTAGAAGTTAAAAACCTATCTACTGAATTCTATACTGAAAACGGTGCTGTACGTGCCGTACGTGATGTAACACTTCATGTAGAAAAAGGAGAAGTACTTGGTATTGTAGGTGAATCTGGTTCTGGTAAATCACAGACTATGTTTACTGTAATGGGTCTTCTTGCTGGTAACGGTAAAGTTACAACTGGTTCAATCAAATTAAATGGGGAAGAAATTTCGCCACTTAACTTTGCATCTGAAAAAGAGTATACACAGAAGATGGACAGCATCCGTGGAAATGATATGGCTATGATCTTCCAGGATCCAATGACTTTCTTAAATCCAGTATTAAAGATTAAGACACAGTTAATTGAACCTATCATGAACCACAACCCTAATATCTCTAAATCAGAAGCTGTTGAAAGAGGTATCGAATTAATGCGTAAGGTAGGTATTCCTTCACCAGAAACACGTATTGATCAATATCCATTCCAGTTCTCTGGAGGTATGAGACAACGTATCATCATCGCGATTGCCTTAGCATGTAACCCTAAAGTAATCATCGCCGATGAACCAACAACTGCCCTAGACGTAACAATCCAGGCACAGGTATTGGAATTAATCGCATCTCTAAAAGATGAAATCGATTCAAGTATCATCATGATTACACACGACCTTGGTGTTGTCGCAAGCATCTGTGATCGTATCGCAATCATGTACGGTGGTAAGATTGTAGAAGAAGGAACAACAGATGAAATCTTCTATAACCCTCAGCACCCTTATACAAAAGGTTTATTAAGCTGTGTATCTAACCCTGAAGAAAAGGAAAGAAAAGAGCTTAAACCAATCCCAGGATCTCCTCCTGATTTATTGAATATCGAAAACAACTGTCCTTTCAAAGACCGTTGCGAAAACGCTATGAAAGTATGTGCTATGGGACTTCCAGAAGCAGTAGAATTAACATCTACTCACAAGTATACTTGCTGGTTAAGCCACCCATATGCAAAGAAAGGAGCGTAAATCATGAGCAATCCAATTCTTAAAGTTGAAAATTTAAAAGTTCATTTCCCAGCTGGTGGTGGACTTTTCGCAAAGAAACAATGGGTAAAAGCTGTTGATGATGTTTCATTTGAAGTAGCTGAAGGTGAAACATTTGGTCTTGTAGGTGAATCTGGTTGTGGTAAATCAACAACTGGACGTGCAATTGTTAAGATTTATAATCCAACAGCTGGTAAAGTGTATTATAATGGAGAAGATATCACAACAATCCATGGATCGGATTTAAAGCAGTTCAAACAGAACGTACAGATGATCTTCCAGGATCCATATGCTTCATTAAATCCACGTATGACAGTTGGTCAGATTATCAAAGAACCAATGGAAATCCACAACATTTACGCTACAGATGCCGAAAGAGAAGCACGTGTACGTGAATTGCTTGAAATCGTTGGTTTAAAACCAGACCACATTCGTCGTTATCCACATGAATTCTCAGGTGGACAAAGACAGCGTATCGGTATCGCAAGAACGCTTGCGTTACAGCCAAAGTTAATCGTTTGTGACGAACCTATTTCCGCTCTTGACGTTTCCATTCAGGCACAGGTTATCAACCTTCTTGAAAATATTCAGAAAGAAATGGGTATCGCCTATGTATTTATTGCGCATGACTTGAGTATGGTTAAGCACATTTCAGACCGTATTGGAGTTATGTATTTAGGTCATCTGGTAGAAGTGGGAGATGCTGATGATGTATATCACAGACCACTTCATCCATATACACAAGCTCTTCTATCAGCGGTTCCAATCCCTGATCCAGAAACAGCTCGTGCTAAAAAAAGGATTGTATTGGAAGGAGAATTACCGAGCCCTATCAATCCACCAAGCGGATGCGTGTTCAGAACACGTTGTCCAAAAGTTACAGAAAGATGTGCTAAGGAAGTTCCACCTACTTATAATGTAGACGGACGCGATGTCGCATGTTTCTTGTATGACAAATAAGCAGGCAAAAACGAAAGGAGACATATTTTAATGAAAAAGTTTTTGGCAACTGCTGCAGCTGCAACATTAGCTGCAACATCACTTCTTGGTTGTGGTGGAGGAAGTAAAGATATCGTAGCAGAATCTGGTAAAAAGAACATTACTGTTGCGGTAGGTGGAAACTTTGCCAACCCTGACCCAGCTATCGTAGACGATAGTATTACTGCAAACGTTTTAAATCAGTGCTATGATGGATTATTCTCATTAGACAAAGATGGAAACGTTCAAGCTGAATTAGCTGCAGAAATTCCTACAAAGGAAAACGGTGGAGTAAGTGCTGATGGATTGACTTACACTATCAAATTAAAAGACGGATTAACATGGTCAAATGGTGAAGCATTAACAGCTGATCAGTTCGTATGGTCATGGAAACGTGCTATGACTACTCAGGGATACTATACTAACTTCATGTACAACTACATCGAAGGAACTATGGGTTCTGATGGTTTACCATTCACTACAATGGAACAATTAGATGGAATGGGTGTTAAGGCTCTTGATGACAAGACTATCGAAATCAAATTAACTAAGGCTGCTGACTACTACCCATCAATCTTAACTAACACTGTATTCTACCCTGTATATCAACCACAGGTAACTGGTGATATTTCTTCATCTGTATGGACTAAGAATGCTTCTGCTGAAACACCACTTGTAACATCTGGTGCATTTGAAATCGTTGCCGTAGATGTTGAAGCAAGCATTACATTAGACAAGAACGAAAAATATCGTGAAGCTGACAAAGTTCAGTTAGAAACAATTGAATTCAAAGTTATGGACGATGCTGATGCTCAGACTCAGGCATTCCAGACTGGACAGATTGACTTCGCTACATCTGTAAACGTTGACACAATCTTAAATGATGAAAACTTAGCTTCTTACGCTTATATCATTGACCCATTCGTATGTAACTACTATATGTTAATGAATGCTGGTGATGAAAATGATGGATCTAACGATGGATTAAAAGCTATGAAAGATGTTGAAATCCGTCAGGCTATCTCTATGGCTATCAACCGTGATGCTGTACGTACTGCATTCGGATATGGTGATGACTTCTCTTACAACCTTTATGGATTAGTACCTACTGGTATTCCAGGTGCTTCTGATGACTTCCGTAAAGAAGGTGGAGACTTAGCTAAAGACGACGTTGCTGCTGCTAAGGCTATCATGGAAAAGAAGGGTTACTCAGCTGACAACATGTTAAAACTTGAATA
>JABUSD010000051.1 GCA_021442845.1 Holdemanella sp. | reverse complement strand
ATAAGAAAAAAAGTCGTTCTATCTATCAAAAGACATTTAAACAGGGACAGATTCTTGAGAATGTATTGGAATTGGAAATTAATGATTATATAGTTCATGAACAATATGGAATTGGTCAATATTTAGGTATTGTAACACGGACAAGTAATGGAAAGAATGTTGATTATTTACATATTGTCTATAAAGGGAATGATGAATTGTTTGTTCCTTTATCTCAATATCAATTGATTCGTAAATATGTATCTAAAGAAGGTGTATCTGTTCAATTGAGTAAATTGGGTAGTGATAAATGGAAAAAGACAAAAGAAAAAGTAAATCAGAAAGTTGAGGAAATTGCTCAGCGCCTTGTTGAATTGTATTCAAACCGTAATGAAAATATAGGTTTTGCCTTTAGTGAAGACGATGCGCTGCAGATAGAATTTGAAGAAGCTTTTGAATATGAACCAACACCAGATCAGATTAAAGCTTGTGAAGAGATAAAACAGGAAATGTATAAACCAAAACCGATGGACCATCTATTATGTGGTGATGTTGGATTTGGAAAGACAGAAGTTGCGATGCGATGTGCTTTTAAGGCGATTATGGATGGAAAACAAGTTGCTTTCTTATGCCCAACTACAATTCTATCGATGCAGCATTATCAGACTGTTACAAACCGGTTTAAAAATGCAGGTGTAAGTGTTGCGCTTGTTAATCGTTTTATGACAACTTTACAGATTAATGATACAAGAAAAAGATTAAAAGAAGGTACGATTGATATTGTGATTGGTACACATAAATTATTAAATCCTTCTTTTAAATATAAAGATTTAGGATTTCTTATCATTGATGAAGAACAGCGATTTGGTGTGGAACATAAAGAAAAAATAAAAGAAATGAAGAATGGAATAGATGTATTATCATTAAGTGCTACACCAATTCCAAGAACCTTGCAAATGTCATTGATTGGTGTTCGAACGATTTCACAATTAAATACACCTCCTGCTCAAAGACATCCAATCCAGACATATGTCATGGAAAGAAAAGCAAATACAATTAAAGAAATCATTCAAAGGGAATTATCTCGTGATGGGCAGGTATTCTATTTATACAATCGTGTATCGGATATAAGCACTGTTGCTAAGAAAATTAAAGAAGATTTTCCTAATACTGGTGTGGCGATTGTTCATGGAAAGATGAATCGTGATGAGATTGAACAGACGATGTATGATTTTTCTATGAATCAATATCAGATTCTTGTATGTACGACGATAATTGAAACGGGATTGGATATTGCCAATGCGAATACGATAATTATAGAAAATGCCGATCGATTTGGATTATCCCAGTTATATCAGATTCGAGGTCGTGTAGGAAGAAGAGAAAAAATCGCATATTGTTACCTGATGATACAACCTGAAAAACAATTGACAGAAGTCGCTGAAAAGCGTTTGAAATCAATAAAGGAATTTACTCAATTAGGTAGTGGGTATAAAATTGCGATGCGTGATCTTACGATTCGTGGTGCTGGTGATTTATTAGGACCACAACAGGCTGGATTTATTGATCAGGTAGGTCTTGATCTTTATCTCGAATTATTATCCAATGCGATTGCTCGTAAACAAGGAAAAGAAATTGAAAGTGAAAAACAGGATAAAGTATCTATGGTTTCTTTAAATGGATATATTCCTGAGAAATTTACTGAAAATGATGGAGATAAATTAGCTCTATATCAGGAAATGAAAAAGATTAAGACTTTAAAGGAATTAAACGCTTATGAAATAAAGATAAAAGATATGTTTGGAAAGATACCACAACAAGTCTTAAATCTATTTGAACAGAAGAAACTGGATATTTTTGTAAATCAGCCTGGTGTAGAATCGTTAACTGAAACAGAAAAATATACGGTGATTAAAATGACACCAGAATGGTCTTATACATGTAATGGAGTTCGTATTTTTGAAAAGATGAATGAAATCAGCAATAAGATTGATCTAAGACTTACAAATCGAAGGATTGAAATTCATATTCCGAATAAACAGAAAAAAATAATCAATCTCATGAAGGTGATAGAAGTACTGGAGGAAGAAATCCATGCGAATTGATAAATATTTAAAGACATCCCGTATTTTAAAAAGAAGAGAAGCGGCTAAGGAATTAGCTTTGCAGGGTCGTATTAAAATTAATGATCGAATTGCTAAACCAAGTAGTGAAGTAGAAATTGGTGATATCATTGAAATTCAATTTGGTATCCGTATTCTTACTGTAAAAGTAATGGATATCCAGAAACAGGTATCCAAACAGAATGCGCAGTTATTATTTGAAATTATTAGCGAAAAGAAAGTAGAAGAATAAGATGGATGTTGTATGTGGTATCTTTATTAAAGATGAAAAAGTTCTGATTGCCAAAAGGAAGTATGGCTCATCTAAAGGAAAATATGAATTTCCTGGTGGAAAAGTTGAAAAGAATGAAACAAAAGAAGAAGCTCTTATCCGTGAGTGGAAAGAAGAATGTGGAATCACTTTAGAGAAAATCATTCCTTTTATGACAAGTGTAGATTTTCAGGATGGAATGCATATAGAACTAACCAGTTTTTTATGTACTTCATCACAAATTCCTCAATGTTTGGAACATGAAGAATTTATATGGACAACACCAGAGCATATCTATGATTATAATTTTTTTGAAGCAGATCGACAGCTTGTTGAATGTCTTGAAGCGAATTATAGTAAAATACAAAAAGAAATAGGGTAAAAGAATCATTTATTCTTATAAATTAATTGAAAAAAAATAAATATATGATATTATCTCTTCGCTATGATAAAAAAAATTACTTTAATAGATGTTATTCAAAAAGAAATTTTATTTAATGGAGATGTTCATATAGAGCCATTAAAAAACGAAGGAACATTGTATATATTTGGTAATCAGGAAAGAATGTATACATGGAAAGTATGGAAAAATGGAATGATTATTAAAAGTGAAGCGGATTATATTCTTGAGTTAACGCTTCGTTTAAATAATACGACAAAAGGTCATATCGAAACGGAGTTTGGAACAATTGACTTGAAATGTAGGACAACTCTATATAAAATAAATGAAAATTGTATTGAGGTTCAATATATGTTGAACGAAGATATAAATCAGTTATTTCATTTTATGTTAGAAATGGATAAGGAGGAGAATTATGCCATCCATTGATATGAATATTAAAAAAGCTTTACAACAAGCTATAAAAAAAGAATATGAAATTGAACTGGAATTGGATAAAATTGTTATCGAAAAGCCAAAGAATAAGAATCAGGGCGATTTATCAAGTAACTGTGCAATGCAGCTGACAAGACAGGTAAGAAAAAATCCTAGAGAAATCGCAACAACGATTGTAAATGCATTGGATTTAAATGGATTATCTGTTTCAAATGTAGATATTGCAGGTCCAGGATTTATTAATTTTACATTGGAAAAAGATAGTTTTTCAAAAGTCATTGCTGAGATTTTAGAAAAGAAGGAAGAATATGGTACACAGTCACCGAATGGGATTAAGGTAAATTTAGAATATGTATCTGCCAATCCTACAGGTTCCCTGCATTTAGGACATGCAAGAGGAGCTGCATGGGGTGATAGTTGTTCTCGTATTATGAAAAAAGCTGGATATGATGTAACAAGAGAATATTATGTCAATGATGCAGGAAATCAGATTACTAATCTTGCTCTATCATTAAATGCTCGTTATCGCCAGGCTCATGGTTTAGATTTTGAAATTGGTAAAGATGGATATATGGGAAAAGATCTAGAAGAAAAAGGATTTGAACTTGCCAGATTATATCCAGATGCATATTTAGAAATTAATGATGAAAATTTATTATTCTTCAGAAAAGAAGGAATTAAATTTGAATTGGATAAGATAAAAAAGGATTTATTACGTTATCGTGTTGATTTTGATGTATGGTCAAGTGAACAGACAATTCGTGATTGTGGTTATGTAGATAATGCATTAAAAATCCTTGAAGATAAAGGTCATATCTATTATCATGAAGGTGCTATGTGGTTTAAGACGACAGAGTTCGGAGATGATAAAGATCGTGTATTAAGAAAACAGGATGGTTCTTATACATATCTAGTACCAGATATCGCTTATCACAACAATAAATATCAAAGAGGATTTGATATTCTGGTTGATTTCTTTGGTGCTGATCATCATGGATATATATCACGTTTAAAAGCAAGTATGGAAGCTTTAGGAAATAATCCAGATCATCTATTTGTTGATATCATTCAGATGGTTCGCCTTGTATCGAATGGAGAAGAAGTAAAGATGTCAAAGCGTTTAGGAAATGCTACGACAATCAATGAATTAATTGATAGAGTTGGTGTGGATGCAGCTCGTTATTTCTTTGTACAGCGTGCCTTGGATTCGCATTTAGATTTTGATATTGAACTTGCGACAAAGAAATCAAATGATAATCCTGTATATTATGCTCAATATGCACACGCGAGAATGTGTTCAATTCAAAGACAGGCACAGGATATTGAAATTGCTACATCTTTTGAATTGTTGAAAGATGAAAAGGAAATTGAATTAATGAAGACACTTCAGGACTTTAATAAGGTCATTGTAGATAGTGCAAAGACTCGACAGGTTCATAAGATGTGTCACTACATTCAGAATTTAGCTTCAAAATTCCATAGCTTCTACAATGCATGTAAAGTTGTGGATAAAAACAATTTAGAGTTGAGTGGACAACGTTTAGCTTTAGTGAAAGCCACTCAAATTGTATTGGCGAATGCACTAGGATGTATTGGTGTTGAAGCCGTGGAATCAATGTAATAAGGAGAGAGTTTAGTTATGAAAAAATCGATGATTGAAGTTGCTTATGGTGTATTAAAAGAAAATAAGGAACCGATGCCTTTTATTAATCTTTGGAAACTTGTAAGTGCAGAAATGGGATATAACCAATCTCAGTTTGAAGATAACATCGCTCAATTTTATACAGACTTATCTATTGACAGCCGTTATATTAATCTTCCTGGAAATGTATGGGATCTTCGTTCTAGACATAAAATGTCAGAAAATGTTCTTGATACAGATTCTATTGCCGTTGATGAAGAAGAAGAGGAACAAGAAGAATCAATGGAAGTGGAAGAAAAGGAAGAACCACAGGAAAATTAATCAAATTTCTAAATTTTGTCACAATGAATTTGTACAATAATTTTAGAAAGGAGAAGGAATGTGCAGGAAAAGTCTACCGAGCGAGGTAGACTTTTTTAAATGTTATTTTTGTAGTATATTATAAATTGATTATAAGGAGAAATGTATGTTTAAAAGTATACGATATGTAGTCAAAGAAAATTTTTCAAATGTATATCGAATCTACAGTATTGCCAAATATGAACTATTGGCAGATATGAGAGATTCAAAATTTGGTATATTCTGGAATTTTGCTTCTCCCTCTATTCAGGTTTTTACATATTGGTTAGTTTTTGGTGTCGCATGGAATCGTAAACCAATTGAAGTCAATGGAATTGTTATTCCATATCTTCCATGGCTTATTATCGGATATGCTGCATGGTGGTTTTGCCAGCCTTGCATCACAAATGGATGTAGTGCGATATTCTCAAAGACAAATGTAATCACAAAGATGAAATTTCCAGTATCTGTATTGCCAGCAACAGTTGTCTGCAAAGAATTCTTTAACCATCTTTGTATGATGCTGATTGCGGTAATTTTATTGTTTATTTTTGGCTATTTTCCAAATATATATTGGTTAGGACTTATATATTATGCATTCTGTTCCTTTGTATTGATGGAATCAATTTCAATGATTTTATCCGTTCTTACAATGTTATGGCGTGATGTTAAAAAGTTTGTAACATCAATAACGCGAATGCTGATGTATTTTTCACCAATTCTTTGGGAATGTAAATTTGGAAAGAGTGTTCCATATCATACTGTTTTAAATTATATTATGAAATTGAATCCAATCAATTATATCATTACTGGATATCGTGATTCAGTTTTCTATGGAAAAACATTTTTAGATCACCCAGCCACTACTTTATATTTCTGGGGACTAACACTTTTATTGTTTGCAATCGGATGTGCTCTATTATTTAAATTTAAGAAGAAGTTTATTGATTTAATTTAAGGGGTATAAAAATGGAAAATAATCAGGAATATGCAGTTGTTGTTGAACATGTTTCTAAAATCTATGAACTTAGAAACAAGAACAATCAGCATAAGACGTCAAATCAGCGATTCTATGCTTTAAAGGATATTTCTTTTAAGGTAAAAAAAGGGGATGTAGTTGGAATTTTAGGAACCAATGGTTCCGGAAAATCAACAATTTCACTCGTTCTTGCAGGAATTTCAGATATTGATGAAGGAAAAATTACAATTAATGGAGAACAGGCTTTAGTTGCGATTAATACAGGATTGAATCCTCAGCTTACTGGACTTGAAAATATCAAAGTAAAAGGGGCCTTGATGGGATTAAAGAAAAAGCGAATTGAAGAAATTACCGATAGTGTAATTAATTTTGCTGAATTAGGTGATTTCTTATATCAGCCTGTAAAAAAATATTCAAGTGGTATGAAATCAAGACTTGGATTCTCTATATCACTTGCTTTAAATCCTGATATCTTTATTGTTGATGAAGCATTATCGGTAGGAGATAAAGGATTCGCAAAGAAATGTCTAGATCGTATGATGCAGCTAAGAGATGAAGAAGGAAAGACAATTTTCTTTATTTCCCACTCTTTACAGCAGGTAATGGATTTCTGCAAGTCTGCTATGTGGATTGAAGGTGGTATGCTTGTAGAATATGGAGATGTTAAGGAAGTATGTGAACATTATAGTGCCTATGTAGATGAGTTAAACGCATTAAAAGGAAAAAAGAAACAGGCATTCCTTGATGAGAAGTTTAAGAAGAGACTTCTTGCTAAACAGAAGAAGAAGAGTTTTTTTCGAAGATTATTTAAATTATAGGAGGAAACTATGAAAAAAGTAATTACGTACGGTACATTTGATTTATTTCACATTGGACATTTGAACATATTGAAACGTGCAAAGGAATTAGGTGATTATCTAATTGTTGCGGTAAGCACGGATAAGTTCAATTGGGAAGAAAAAGGAAAGATTTGTCAGATTAAGGATACAGATCGTATGGAAATCGTAAAGGCTATACGATATGTAGATGAAGTGATTCCAGAAACGAACTGGGAACAGAAAAAAACCGACTGTGAAAAATATGATGTTGACATATTTGTTATGGGAGATGACTGGAAAGGTAAATTTGATTTCTTAAAAGAACAAGGTGTAGAAGTTATCTATTTACCACGTACAGAAGGAATCTCTTCAACACAGATTAAGCAGGATTTGAAAAAATAAAAAGGAGGAATTGGTGTATGAAATTAAGTATTGTCATACCATTCTATCAATATAAAAACTATTTAAAGGAGTGTTTTGTATCTTTAAAGGATAGTTCTTTTCAAGATTTTGAAACTGTTCTTATTTTAGATAAGAATAGTGAAGATGTAAAAGATCTCGTTGATGAATATAAGGAATGTTTATATATCAATGTATATGAATGTGATAAACACGGTGTTACTTATTGTCGTAATTTAGGAATTGAAAAAGAGAAAAATGCAAAA
>JABUSD010000134.1 GCA_021442845.1 Holdemanella sp. | reverse complement strand
TGTTTCATCTAAATCTAATATTAATGTATATTTTTTGGTAGGAGGGGTTTTAATAAAAGGAGCTTCTACTTTATTTTGATTATAATAATTAATTGCCCTGGTTATCTTGAAATCTTTTTCTACCATGAAAATTACATATATCGCTACACTACCGTTCTTCATTCTGATTCCACACCTGGAAACAAAGCAATATTCTCTAATCAGAAACTTTCAAAAAGGAAATATGCAAAGACAAACATCAAAGAAATATATAACGAAATGAAATTTAAACCAGTATCTGGAATAGGTGTCCTTCCAGAAGATACTTCCATCCTTTTCTTTGTTCTAAAAAAGAAAGAAACTAGAGCTATCTATTTTGATAGCAACGGTTTTGGTGTTGATACCTATCATCTTTTATTTAGGGCACTCAAGAATTATTCTATATCAAAAGAATATCTATGCAATATCATCAGAATTTTTGATGACACTATTCAAGATCTGCAGATGATTGACGATCACAATTATCGCCTTATGTATCAGGATAAAAGCGAACTCATTTCCGATAAGGAACTGATTTATCTTCTTTCTAGTGGAACTACTAGAGGACTTCTTCTCTATATAATTGTTGTCGCATCATTACAGAACGGATTCGATCTTCTCATCGATGAAGTTGAGAATCATTTCCATAAAACGCTTGTTGAGAACATGATTAGTCTTTACAAAGACAAATCGGTAAACAGAAAAAATGCATCTCTTATTTTTACTACACATCATTGCGAAGTATTAGATCTCTTTAATCGTCAGGATAACATCTGGATTTCCAAAAGTGATGGCCAGGTTTACCTTACTAATATGTATGAAAGCTACAATGTTAGACCTGAACTTTTAAAAAGCCGTCAGTTCTACAATAATGCTTTTCAAACTTCCGTTAATTATGAAGAACTTATGAATCTAAAGAGGAGATTGAAAAAATGAAATACCTAGTCCTTTGTGAAGGTCAAAACGAACATGAAATTATGAACATACTTCTTGAGAATGACCTTCTAACTTTCACAGAAAATGACCTGTTAGGCTTAAACATATACCATGCAAGACAGATTACTTCTTCCGCTCTAGTAAAAACGGAACTCAACATCTACCCTGGCAAAGTTTCTGTATACCGCATCGGTGATATTCAAAGCGAAAAGATCAGAATTCCTATAGAATATAAAGAGAAAATAACAAGCGTCACAAAATACTGTACTAAGCCAGAATTAGAGATACTACTCATTATAGCGGAGGGCTTGTTTTTTGAATATACAAAGAGAAAATCAAAAACAAAACCGAAAACTTTTGCCAAGCAATACATACGATGTGGCAAGAAAAAGTATGATAACAGTACTGTATTCTATCGTAAATACTTTGGAAATAATCCAGATCTTCTCGTTAGTTGCATTCGAGAATATAAAAGAATAAACGGTGCTCATAAAAGCGATGAGGGGTATCTTGCTGATTTGCTTAAATAACAAAAAAAACGCAGTCTATAAAACCACGCTTTCTTTCAATATCTGATTTAATACCATTTCTGCTTTCTTGACAAAATAATTCCCTTTTTCAATATCCAGGTTAAAAGAATCCATTGTATATATTAAATCTTCTACCGTTTGAAAATGTTCATCCGTTTCAAATTCAATCAATGTAGGATATCCTTTCATATATTTAACTGCCAATTCAATAGAATCCTTATAGTAGACAATATCCTGTTCTTTTATATTCATGATTTCCTTATATCCAATCTGGGAAAATAAAATTTTGGCTTCCTCGTTATCTTTAATTATACAATTGAATGCCTGTTGACTAAGGATGTCACCATTTTCATTGAATTCCTTCTTTTTAAAGGTAATCATCTGTTTGTTAATCCCTTTTTCTTCAATATACCGGATGATGATAGCCTTAGATAAGATTTCTCTTGCAGAAAGTATATTTAATTCTAGATTATCAGGAATGAAATAGGAATCATCCATAGAGAATCTCGTCTTTTCCTTAAAACCATTTTTTATGAGCTGTTCTATCAGTTCTTCATTGGAACAGAGCACCTTTACTGTGATTTCATTTGCTTCTTTAATTGCCATACATAGTTCCTATTCATTAATATGCTCCATGCCCTGGGCAATGATATTGTAGACATGATTGTCGGCTAGTGAATAATAGACCGTTTTCCCTTCTCTTCGATGTTTTACCAGTTTAGACTGTTTCAATATCTTCAATTGATGAGAAATGGCGGATTGTGTCATGCCTAATTCCTGGGCTAAATCGCATACACAGACTTCCGATTCAAATAATACAAACAGAATACGAATGCGGGTGGAATCGCCAAATACCTTGAACAGTTCCGCTAAATCATATAGCTTTTCTTCAGGTGGCATTTTTTCATCAATCTGCTTCAATATATTTTCATGGACCTCGATGGTATCACAACATTCTATATCATGATTATGCATAGTTCCTCCTTTTATAGATTCTTTACATTTAAGGCACGAATGGCATTCAATACTGCAATGACCATAACCCCTACATCGGCAAAGATGGCTAGCCACATATTAGCCATACCAATTGCACCTAAAAATAGACATAATAGTTTGATTCCTATCGCAAAATAGATATTCTGATAAACAATACCTAGTGTTTTTCTTGCGATTTTGATTGCCTTGACAATCTTTAATGGATCATCATCCATCAAAACGATATCCGCTGCTTCAATGGCGGCATCACTTCCCATAGCTCCCATGGCTATTCCAACATCCGCTCTTGTCAGAACAGGTGCATCATTGATTCCATCCCCAACAAAGCAAAGCTTATGTTTTTCATCACATTCCTTTAATAGCGATTCAACCTTTTCAACCTTATCCTGAGGTAAAAGCTCTGCATAGACTTTATCAACGCCTATCGTCTTTCCAATCGCATCGGCAACGCGCTTATGATCACCGGTCAGCATAATTGTTTTCTTAATGCCATTCTTCTTTAATTCCTGAATGGATACCATTGCGTTTTTCTTTAATCGATCGCTGATGATGATGCATCCTAAATAGTCCTGATCTCTGGCAACATGAACTAGGGTTCCCATTTCATTGCATATTGGATATTCAATCTGATGCTGTTTCATCAATTTATCATTGCCGACAAGAACTTTATGATTGTCTATCTTGGCATAGATTCCCTGCCCTGAAATCTCTTCTACATTTGCAATAATGCTTGTATCAACTGGTTTTCCATAGGCTTTCTGCAATGATTTTGAAATTGGATGGGATGAATAATTCTCGGCATAGGCTGCCAGTTCAAGAATCTCTTCTTCGGCAATTGTCGCATTGCAGATTTTTGATACATCAAAAACACCTTCTGTCATTGTTCCGGTCTTATCAAAGACAACGGTCGTGACCTGGGATAGCGCTTCTAAATAGTTAGACCCCTTCACAAGCACACCCGCATTGCTGGCCCCTCCGATTCCTGCAAAGAAAGTTAGCGGAATACTGATAACTAAAGCACATGGACAGGAAATGACCAGAAATGTCAGTGCTCTAAAAATCCAGTCTGACCATACTGGTGGCATACCGAGTACTATCCTTACAACCGGTGGAATCACAGCTAAAGCCAAAGCCCCATAACAGACGGCTGGCGTATAATATCTTGCGAATTTAGAAATGAAATTCTCGGATTTTGACTTTTTTGAGCTGGCATTTTCAACCATGTCCAGAATTTTAGATACGGTGGATTCGCCAAATTCCTTTGTCGTTTCAATCTTTAATAGGCCATTGATATTAATACATCCGCTGATGACTTCATCCCCTTCATGAATGCTTCTTGGAACGCTTTCTCCTGTTAATGCACTTGTATTTAAAGTGGAATTTCCTTCCTTGACAATGCCATCAATCGGAATCTTTTCTCCTGGTTCAACCACAATGATTGTACCAATCTCCACTTCATCGGGATCTACCTGTTCCAGTTTTCCCTGTTCATTATAGATATTGGCATAATCAGGTCGAATATCCATTAATTCCGTAATATTCTTTCTTGATTTACCAACCGCATAGGACTGAAACCATTCACCAATCTGATAGAAGAGCATAACTGCTACCCCTTCTTTATAATCGCCTAAGGCAATGGCTCCTACAGTTGCCACTGCCATCAGAAAACATTCATCAAATACCTGCTTATGGAGTATGCCTTTGATTGCTTTTTTTAGGATGTCATATCCAATGATAAAATAAGGAATCATATAAAGGGCAAATTCCATCCATCCTTTTAATGGCAATAGTTCCAATATAAGAATACATAGAATCGATATGCCGATCCTTTTTAACATTTTCTTCTGTTTCTTATTCATAACCTACCTCTAAAAAAATACTGCCTATATGCAGTATTTCACTATCTATTAGAAAAAGATTTCACAATCGTCTTCAACAATTTTACAGTTTTCCTTTACTCTTGGCATCACTTCTTTTGGATTGGCTCCTTCTTCAAATTCAACTGTCATCTTCAATGTCATGAAGTTTACAACCGCATCCTTTACGCCTTCTGTATTCTTTGTAGCCATTTCCATCTTGTTTGCACAATTTGCACAGTCAACATCAATCTTATACGTCTTCTTCATTATAAACCCTCCTAAATATGAACAGTTGTTCATATGTTTGATTATATTATACTCTATTTTTATGCCTATACAATATAAAATGTCTGATAATCCGGTTTTATCGCATGATAAGTTTCTTCCATATAGGTTGTATCGATCGTATTGCTGATGGGTGGAAACGTATCATCAAAATGATCCAGGAAGATCTGTTTTGGTTTCAATCGTTCAACAATCTCTTTAGCTACCTTTTCCAGCTCACTTGTTCCCTGATAAGGAAGAATTAACAAATCCATATTTTCAGGATAGATTGTATATGCATCTATATTTAGACTTCCTAGCACAAAAATTGTCTTACCATCCTTTTCAATATAATACCCAATTGTTTCATGATTCTCTTTGCACAAAAGATTATAAAAGCCTAGTTTCATGAAACTATTGAAATGGTTAAGAATCCTTCTATTTAAAAAGGTTTTCTTTATGATTTTCTGATCAAATACAGTATGTTTACTTTTATATATGCGAATTGTATATCCGTCAATCTGAAAGTGATTGCCTGGTTCTATCTGTATGAATCTGCATCTGCAATGCAGTCTGGATAATGCATCTTTTACAGCTTTGGTTCCATAGATTGTCACATCCTGATGCTTAACAATTTCAGGAATGGACACAATATGATCTAAATGTCCATGTGTAATTAAAATATGTTTATAGATATTGTATTTAGAGCTATCTATCTTTACAGGACTGTTCTTTAAGGGAATAAATGGATCGATTAATAGAATATCATCAATGCTGATAGAAGCTGTTCCATGCCACATGACTTTCATAATCTCATCTTCTTTCTAAAAAATATACTTTTATTATATAAGAATTTATGAATAGGTTGTATAATTATAGAAATGAAACCATGGAGGTAAATAGAATGGAATGGAAAAACTTTGATGAGTTAAAAGCTTATGAAGCATTAAAAGCAGTAAAACCAGTTAGCGTTAAAGAAGTCATGGCTGGAGAAAATGGTGCAAAGCGAGTAAAAGAATATAGTGTACCAATGTCAAGCGGACTTGTTTATAACTATGCTGCAAAGGCAGTGGATGAAGATATTCTAGCTGTATTACAGAATTTAGCGGATGAACAGAGCTTAACTGAAAAATACAAAGCTTTATATGAAGGAGAAATCATCAATACAGGTGAAAAACGTTTAGTATTGCACCAGTTATGCCGTGGTCAGTTAGGGGCTGATGTTGTGGTAAATGGTGTCAATGAAAGAGAATTCTACGTTGAACAACAAAAACGCTGTGCTGAATTTGCGAAAAAAGTTCATAATGGTGAAATCGTAAATGAAAAGGGAGAAACATATACAACGGCATGCCAGATTGGTATCGGTGGATCCGATCTAGGTCCTCGTGCTTTATATCTAAGCTTGGAAGGCTGGGCAAAATACAACAATACATTAAAGATGGATGCAAAGTTCATTTCCAATGTAGACCCTGATGATGCGTTGAATGTATTATCACAGATTGATATCTCTCGTACTATCTTTGTTCTTGTATCAAAATCAGGAACAACACTTGAAACATTAACAAATGAAACATTTGTTAAGAATGCGATTGAAAAAGCTGGATGTGATGCTTCTAAACACATGGTAGCTGTTACAAGCCAGACATCTCCACTTGCGGGAAACCCAGATTATATGGATTCATTCTATATGGATGACTATATTGGTGGACGTTTCTCTTCTTGTTCTGCAGTCGGTGGATGTATTTTATCCCTTGCCTTTGGACCAGAAGTATTTGCGGAAATTTTAAATGGTGCTCATGCAGCTGATGAATTAGCTAAGAATACAAATATTAAAGAAAACCCAGCTATGATTGATGCCTTAATCGGTGTTTATGAAAGAAACTTCCTTGGATATAGCGCAACAGCTGTTCTTCCTTATTCACAGGCTCTATCACGTTTCCCTGCTCACTTACAGCAGGCCGATATGGAATCCAACGGTAAGAGCGTTAACCGTTTTGGACAGCCAGTTAGCTATGTAACAGGACCTATCATCTTTGGTGAACCAGGAACAAATGGACAGCACTCATTCTACCAGTTATTACACCAGGGTACGGATATCATCCCTATCCAGTTCATGGGATTCAAGAATAACCAGATGGCAAACGATCTAGTCATCCAGAATAGCACATCACAACAGAAATTGAACGCAAACGTGGCTGCTCAGATTATGGCATTTGCTTGCGGTAAAGATGATGACAATGCCAACAAGTACTTTGCTGGTGGAAGACCATCAAGCATTATCGCTGGTGATCAGTTAACACCTGCTAGCTTAGGTGCTATCCTTGCCCACTATGAAAACAAGATTATGTTCCAGGGATTCATCTGGAATCTAAACAGCTTCGACCAGGAAGGTGTACAGCTTGGAAAAGTATTGGCTAAGAAAGTATTAGCTAAAGACACAGATGGAGCATTAACAGCTTACTCTGAATTATTAGGAATTTTCTAAAATATTAAATGGCATCCAGACGGATGCCTTTTTATTTGCATAAACATAAAAAAGGAACTTTTGATGTTCCTTTTATTTATTATTTATTTACCTGCTGATATTTTTGAACTGTACATGGATCGATAAAGTCATATGTCTTTCCATCTACTGGTTCTGTGATAATTAACATTGTTGATGTATCAAGCCCTGCACCTTTTACTACAGACCAGTCAACTTTAACACATGGCTGTCCTGCTTTGACTGTATCGCCAACCTTTACAAGTGGTTTGAATCCTTTTCCATTCAAAGATACAGTATCTACACCGATATGTACTAACACACCTGTTCCATCATTTGCACGTACCGCAAAGGCGTGTCCTGTTGGGAAAGCCACTTCAATCTTACCATTGACTGGTGCGACTACATCTGCATCTGTCAATTTGAAAGCACAGCTTTTTCCCATCATCTGTTCTGCAAACATCGCATCACTTACTGTAGTGATGTCAATCAATTCACCAGCACCTAAAGCAATGATCACATCATCAGCGATTGCTGGTAATTGAATTTCTGGTTCTTTTTTTCCAAATAGTTTATCGAATAATCCCATA
>JABUSD010000060.1 GCA_021442845.1 Holdemanella sp. | reverse complement strand
TAAGTTTCTTGATTCAACAACCAGAGTAGAAACAAATGAAGTTGGAATAATTCGATCAACATCTGGGAAAAAACCATCAATCAATCTAGTCTGAATAATTGTCTTATCAAAAATGAACTGTGCTTTTTTAGAATCCATATTAATTTCCAATGTTTCATTATCATCATTTAAGGAACGAATGACTTCAATCAAAGACTTGCTTGGAATGGTAATATCAATATCGTGTACAGAATCAAGCTTGACAGTTTTTCTAGCTAAACGATAAGAATCTGTTCCTGAACAATATAGTGTATTGTCTTTAATTTTAAAATTAACTCCTGTTAATACAGGACGTGTATCCTTATCACTACATGCAAAAGCTGTCTTATTGACAATATCCTTTAAATCAGATGATTTCATATCAATTTTAGTCATTGGTGTAGAGAAATCAATATTTGGATATTCATTGGCTTGAATTCCATTCAACTGGAATTTACCACTTTCATTAGAAATACGAATCAATGAGAAATCAATCAATTCAAACTGAATCGAGGCACTATCCATCTTTCTAACAATTTCTAAAAGATATTTCGCATCAATAATAATTGAACCTGTTGATTCAATTATTAATTGATTCAATTCACCTGGTGTAATAGTAGAACGAATAGAAATATTAGAATCGCTTCCTGTCAATATAATCTTATCATTTTGGACATCCATACAGATACCTGATAATGCAGGTAAAGGTGAAAATGAACTAATAGAGCGAGCAACAATATTTAATTTTTCTAGAAGATATTTTCTTTCAATTTGAAATTTCATAATTTACCTCTTTCTATATATAATTTTTTAGTAATAACAATAAGTGTGTGCAAAAGTGGAAAACTTTTCTGAATACACGATACCTATCGATTATTTAACCAATTTTAATATGTGGAATAATTGTGGATTACTTAATATTTAAAAGCTTGAGAACACTTTCTATAGCTTTTTTAAACGCATCATCCTCATTCATTAATTTAATAGCTCTATCATAAGAACTTAATATGGTTGTATGATCCCGATTTCCTATTTCCTGACCAATCGCAACATATGGCTTATGAAGATATTCCCTTGATAGATAAACAAAGATATGACGAGCATTCATAATCTTTTTCTGTCTTGATTTTCCTTCCAGATCCTTATAGGTAAGACCATAAAAATTCGTTACAGCTTTTTTAATCCCTTTAAGCGTTAATTCATCCTGATTAATCACAACAGGTTCCTTCATAAGAATTCTCTGAGCAAAATCCATATCAATAATATCAGGGTTTTCCAGTGTTGCATTAAAAATCAGTTTATTAAGGCTTCCTTCCAGATTTCGAACATCATCTGAGAATTTACGGGCAAGATAATCGATGACATCATCGCTTATACTACATGTTTCTTCATGTCCTTCTAATTTTTTTCTTAAAATAGCTCGACTTGTATCGAATTCAGGCTTAGAGATATTAATTGTCAATCCTTGTTTGAATCTTGAAATCAAACGGTCCTGAATACCAATCAGTTCATCAGGATGCATATCGCTCGTTAAGATTACCTGGGCATTTTTTATAATCAGTTCGTTATAGATTGAAAAGAACACTTCCTGGGATGATGATTGTTTCAGATTCTGAATATCATCGATTAAGAAATAATCATATTTAGACAGTTGTCTTTTTACTTCATCCACATTGTTTCCATGTACACTATTCGAACGCATAGCTTCCAGAATTAAATCAACAATTCCTCCAGAATATTGATAATATACCTTACATTCTGGTCTTTCTAATTGAAGATAATTGCCAATTGCATGAAGAAGGTGGGTTTTCCCTAATCCAGAATTCCCATATAACATGATTGGATTTAAAGTATGTTTTCCTCTTTCATTGCAGCACTGAAGACATGCTGAATACGCTTCTTCGTTTGATCCACCACGAACAAAGTTTTCAAATGTATATGTATCATTGAAAATAGCGGATTTTATTTCAAAATCATATGTCTGTCTTGGTTGTACTGTATTGGATAAATTGTATTTCGATACCATAGCTTCATCCATCAGTTGCACATTCATATCCTTAGCACATACTTCGCTAAAAGCAGCTTCAAATTCTTTTTTTGACTGTTCTAATATTTTTTTTGAAATAGTATTTCCCACTGATAAAAAGGCTGTATCATCATCAATCATTAATAGCTTTGTTTTTGGAATAATCCAGGAATCAAGCGTTTCTTTTTCAATTACATCGTGTTCTTTTAGCACTTCAATAACTTTATTCCATGTAACCATCATGTCAACAACCTCCTTACGTGTATATCATATTATACACGAAAACAAACAATATATATATTAACTTTTTTGAATATCAACTGAATGATAAAAAAGAAGATATATATACATTGTTATCCATTTTTCCACATACAATATTGTGGAAAAAGATATGCACAATGTGGAAAACTAGAAAAAATGTGGAAAAGTAATGTGGAAAACTACTGTATTTCCCCAGATTTATACAGTTTTCATATCGTTTAATTATGCGATTTATTCGATTTTTCCCCATTGTATACAGAATTGTAAGAATAGAGAAAAATAATATGTGGAAATATAATGTAAAACTATATAAAATAGGAAAAACTATATTATTTTTAATAAAATAAGTGTAGAATATATCCGACCTAAGGGGGAATTCTATGAGTTGCTATACATTTGCTATAAATATAGAAAAAAATGAATTTAATGAATTTGTAGAAAATCATGAGTATTGTAATTTACTACAAGGGTATGAATGGGCGAAGATAAAATCCAACTGGGATCATCTATATACAGGTGTATATGAAAATGGAAAGCTTGTATGTACTGGAATGGTTCTAATTCGAAGACTTCCAATGGGTTTTACAATGTTCTATCTTCCAAGAGGACCTATCTGTGACTATAAGAATGAAAATTTATTGGATTTCTATTTTAAGAATCTAAAGAAAGTTGCAAAGAAGAAAAGGGCATTATTCATTAAATTTGACCCTGCTATTCATATCAATGATTATAAATCGAATGAATACAATTTAAATAGATATCCAGAAACAGAAACATATTTAAATATATTCAAAAATATCGGTGCAAAACACCAGGGATATGTTATGAATATAAAAGATTCTATACAACCAAGATTTCAGTCTAATGTATATTATAGTGAAGATGTCATGGAAACACTTCCTAAACATACAAAAAGATTGATTAAGGATGCTGATCGAAAAGATGTAAATATCATTCATGGTGGTAAAGAGCTGGTGGATGAGTTTTCAAGGCTGGTTGCCTTAACCGAAGAAAGAAAACAGGTATCTTTAAGAAATAAGGAATATTTCAATCACTTGATGGAAACATATCCAGATACAGGTGTTATATTCTTAGCAAAGTGTAATTTATATCGTTTATCAAAAAATGCACACGATAGAAAAATTGAAATCGAAAAGGAAATAAAAAATACACCAGAAAACGCAAAGAAAAAATTAAGAAGATTACAGGATCAGATTCAATCTGTTGATAAGGATATTAATGAATTTGATGAAATGTTAATGGAATTTGGAAATGATGATAAAGAAATATCTATAGCTGGTATTTTAAGCATTCAATATGGAAATACATGTGAAATGTTATATGCAGGGATGGATGAGCGATTTAAAAAATTTATGCCACAGTATAAAGAATATGTAGAAAACTTCAAATGGGCTTTTGAAAGAGGCTGTAGATGGTCAAATATGGGTGGTGTAGAAGGAACACTGGATGATGGATTAACAAAATTTAAAGATAATTTCAATCCAACAATTAATGAGTTTATTGGTGAATTTGATTATCCAACATGGAAAATTTTATTTAAACCAAGTCAAATCGCTTATAAAATGATGAAATCTAAACAAGGTGGAGAATAAATTGTTGACATAGCTATAGGAATAAGGTTATAATTATTCAGCAATCTTATTTGAAAATCGAGAGTGAAAGACTGAGGGGTGTGAATAAATATGAAAAGAACATATCAGCCAAGTAAGAGAAAACACCAAAGAGTACATGGATTCCGTGCACGTATGGCAACAGCTGGTGGTCGCAACGTTCTTTCAAGAAGAAGAGCGAAAGGCAGAAAGGTTTTATCCGCATAGAAATCACCAATACGGTGATTTTTTTGTCTGGATAGGAGGAGTTTCATGAAAAAGGAATTTAGAATCTGCAAGAATTATGAATTTTCCTCAATAATCCAGAAAAAGACATTTGTCAAATCTCCTTCATTTGTCTGTTATATTCAGCCAAAAGTAGAAGCGCATGCAAGAATAGGTATTAGTGTTGGTAAAAAGATGGGAAATGCAGTAAAGCGTAACAAGATTAAAAGACAGTTACGTAGCATGATCGATGAAGTTTTTACCTTTGAAGAAAAGTATGATGTCGTTATTATTGTAAGACCTGTTTATGCAAATCATGATTATGCTGAAAATCTGAATGAATTGAAAGAGAGTAAAAAAAAGATGGAATGGCGTTTTAAAAAGACGCAATGAAGAGGTAGGAAATGAAAAAATTTTTACAGGGTAAAGCGAAAATCCTATTTTTATGTCTATTTGTCGTATTAACATGTACAGCATGTTCAAATCCACGTGGAAAAGATGGGAAGACAAAAGTAGATCAGATTATCGCAAGTGAAGTTGTCAAAGTTGAAAAAGGAAAAGTAAATGTATCTGAAATTGAAGATGAAAAATTAGCTAAACAATATGCTAAGTTAAAAGATACAGATATTATTGAAATTCAGCCAAAAGCATTTAAAGATTCATTTAAAGACGGATGGTTTGAAGGATTAATCGTATGGCCAATTGCACAGTTAATCAATAAGATTTCATCTATTACAGGAGATGCAGGTTTTGGTATTATCTGTTCAACTATTTTAATTCAGGTTATATTATTTTTATTTACACGTAAATCGCAGATGTCAAGTCAGCGTATGCAGGAAATCCAGCCTGAACTTCAAAGAATTACAGATAAGTATAAAGATAAGACAGATGATCAGTCAAAGATGCGTATGTATCAGGAACAGCAGGCTTTATATAAGAAATATGATATTCATCCAATTGGATCGCTTCTTGTTACATTTATTCAGCTTCCAGTTATGATGGGAATGTATTATGCAACAATGCGTGCTGCTGCTGTATTAACTGGAACATTCCTTGGTATTTCTTTACAGGGTACTCCAATGGAAGGATTTAAAACATTCAATATCGCATATATCGTTATTTATGTATTGATGATTGTTTGTCAGCTAGTTTCTATCAAGCTACCTCAATGGTTAAAGAAATATGACGATAAACGCAATAATGTTAAAAAGAAAACATATGCAGAACCAGAAAAGAGTGGTATGGATACAGCAAGTATGACAATGTATATGTCAACAGCTATGATCGCATTCTTGTATTTATCTTGGCCAATTGCCATGGCATTCTATTGGTTGGTAACTTCTTTATATCGTATTTGTCAAACAATCGTTCTTCACCAGTTAATGAAAAAGCAGAAGTAGGAGGATGAAGAATGGTATTTGATAGATTTATAGGAAAGACTTTAGAAGATGCATTAACAATGGCATCACGTTCTAAAGGGGTATCTGTTGATGAATTGAATTATACAATCCTTGAAGAAAAAAGCGGTTTTTTAGGAATCGGAAAAACTGTTGAAATTGAAGTATATTGTGAAAAGGATGTAGAAAAATTTATCAGCCAGTATATTCAGCAGTACTTTGATAACGCGAATTTAGATGGTGAAGTCAAAATTGAAAATGATAACGGATTCTATAAAGTAACAGTAAATACATCAAACAATGCGATTTTGATTGGAAAGAATGGGAAATCTTTACAATCATTCAATCAGCTTGTAAAAGCAGCTGCAAGTGCTGAATTCAAAAAACGAGTTGGTGTATTGATTGATGTAAACGGTTATAAGGAAGATCGATATGAAAAAGTAACAAAGATGGCGATTCGTGTAGCAAAAGATGTACGTCGTACTAAAGTTGATGCAACATTAGATCCTATGCCTGCAGATGAAAGAAAGGCAATTCATAACGCCTTGTCTTCTATGTACAACATCACGACAAAGAGTGAAGGCGAAGGAGAAGGTCGTCGTTTGAGAATCTTATATACACCAGGAAAGGATAATGAATAACGGGGTTTAAATCCATCCCGTTATTTTTGTGTTAAAGAAATATGAAAATAATTATTGGATTAGGCAATCCTGGCGTTAAATATGCAAATACTAGACATAACGCTGGGTATATGGTTATGGATGAATTATCAAAATTATGTAAACTTGAATTTAATCAGGAAAAATTCTCTTCTTATTTCGCAAAGGGGAAAGTAGATGGAGAAGATGTAATTTTATTAAAGCCTACTACATTTATGAATAATAGCGGTTTTGCGCTTAGACAATGTCTGGATTTCTATAAGGAGTCTATGAGTAATGTATTAATTATATATGATGATATCGCATTACCTGTTGGAAAGATTCGTTTACGTCAAAAAGGAAGTGATGGCGGACATAATGGTATAAAAAGTATTATTCATTGTGGTTTTTCAAATGAATTCAATCGTATCCGTGTTGGTATTGATAAAGATCCAAAAATTCCTATGGTAGATTGGGTTCTTTCTAAATTCAAAGATGAAGAAAAACCGGATTTGAACATAGCTATTGAAAATGCTTCAAAAGCTGCTTATTATTCTATAAAACACGATTTTATGGATACGATGAATAAATTCAATAAAAAATAGAGGAAGAAAATTGAAAGATAAAATACTGGATTTACTTGTTGAAAATGATATTACCCAGAGGATATTAAAATCACAGGATGGTATCGGAAATCTTCTTGATATGGAAGAAGCACTTGTTATTGCGAGTGCATTTCATAAAGATCATAAGACAAGAATTATTGTAAAAAAGAATCGATATATGGCGCAGCAGTTATATAATCGGCTATCACCCCTTTTGCCGAACGTGCTGCTTTTTGTCATGGAAGAAAGCTTACGTGTACAAGCTATTGCTTCATCTCCCGAAGATAAGGAAGAATTAATCTATTCGCTTACACAGATTATCAAAAATGATGAACCTAAGATTATCATATGTAATACAGCTGCTTATGTTCGTTATCTTCCTGATGTAAATATGTTTAAAGATAATTGTTTTACACTGCATATAAACCAGGAATTTGATATGGCTGATTTAAAAAGTAAATTAAACCGTATTGGATATTCTAAATTAAATTATGTAGATCGACCATGTACATATGCATCTCGTGGTGGTATTGTGGATATCTTTTCACTTGAATATGAAAATCCAATTCGTATTGAATTCTTTGATACAGAAATAGAATCAATTCGTTTTTTTGATGAAAATACACAACGAACAATTAAAGAAATTGATTCTATTATGATTAGTCCTGCAACGGATTTATTATTTACGGATGAACAGATATGTACAATTAAAGAAAAGGTGAATAGTAAATTAGAAAAGGAATCTAAGAAATTATTTGATGAAGAAAAAGAATTATTAGTTGATCATATTGAAAAAGATATGATGGCGCTTGAAAGCTATGATACATCTTCCCATCTTTACTGGTATTTTTCTTATGTAAATACATGTTGTTTAAATGATTATATCAATGCTGAAGTTATATTATCTTCAAAAGAAGAGATAGAAAGATTTAATAAACAGTTAAATGAAGATAATATCGCA
>JABUSD010000099.1 GCA_021442845.1 Holdemanella sp. | reverse complement strand
TAGTTCCAATATTAACGTGAGTTTTACTTCTGTCAAATTTTTGTTTAGCCATTTTGTTATTTCCTCCTAAATAAGCTATGCATACAAAACAATTCTAATTCAACTTGTTCACAAAATCAAGATGATTTATTATTTTGCATTTTCTTTGATAATTTTTTCTGCGATACTCTTTGGTACTTCAGAATAGTGGTCGAATTTCATTGAGTAGTTTCCACGACCCTGAGTGAAACTACGTAAATCTGTTACATATCCAAACATTTCTGATAGAGGGATGTGGGCACGTACGATAATTGCATTTCCACGTTCTTCCTGATCTGTGATCTGTCCACGACGAGAAGAAACGTCACCCATTACAGATCCTAAATATTCATTTGGAGCTGTAACTTCTACCAGCATGATTGGTTCAAGGATAACTGGTTTACACTTCTTACCTGCTTCACGTAATGCGAAACTTGCAGCAATCTTATAAGCCATTTCAGATGAGTCGACATCGTGGTAAGATCCATCAAATAATGTAGCTTTGATGTCGATTACTGGATATCCAGCGATCATACCTTTTTCTAAGGCATCCTTTAATCCTTCTTCTGTTGGCTTAATGTATTCACGTGGTACGCTACCTCCAACGATTGCATCCACGAATTCGAATCCAGCACCTTCTTCATTTGGTTCAAACTTGATCCAAACGTGACCATATTGTCCACGACCACCTGACTGACGAACATATTTACCTTCGCAATCAGCTGTACCACGAATTGTTTCACGGTAAGCTACCTGTGGCTGTCCAATATTTGCTTCAACTTTAAATTCACGACGTAAACGGTCAACGATGATGTCTAAGTGTAATTCACCTACACCAGCGATGATTGTCTGTCCAGTTTCCTGGTTAGTATACGTTTTGAAAGTTGGATCTTCTTCAGCTAGTTTAGATAAAGCCAATCCCATCTTATCCTGGTCAGCTTTTGTTCTTGGTTCTAGCGATAATTCAATAACTGGTTCTGGGAATTCCATTGATTCAAGAATTACTGGATGTTTTTCATCACATAATGTATCCCCAGTTGTAGTAATCTTTAGACCTACTGCAGCAGCGATATCTCCTGCGTAAACCATATCGATTTCTGTACGAGAGTTCGCGTGCATCTGAACGATACGTCCAAAACGTTCTCTCTTATTCTTTGTTGCGTTTAATACATAACTTCCTGATGTTGCTGTACCTGAGTACACACGGAAGAATGATAATTTTCCAACGAATGGGTCTGTAGCAATCTTAAATGCCAATGCAGAGAATGGTTCTTCATCACTTGATTCTCTTACAATGTCATCACCATCTAATGTAACACCTTTAATAGCTGGTACATCTAATGGGCTTGGTAAATATTCTACTACAGCATCCAATACGAACTGAACACCTTTATTCTTGTATGCAGATCCACATAATACTGGGAAGAAGTCACCATTACATACAGCGATACGTAATACACGTTTGATTTCGCTAATTTCTGGTTCTTCACCTTCTAATACCATCATCATGAAATCTTCATCGTAATCCGCTAAGTATTCTAATAACTTCATACGATATTCTTCCATTAGATCAACCATGTCTTCTGGAATATCTCTTTCTGTGATGATTTTTCCATAATCACCGCTGAAGGTATAAGCCTTACGTTCGATGATATCAATAATTGCTTCAAATTCATTTTCTGCACCAATTGGTAATTGGATAGGGCAAGATTTTGCTCCTAAACGATCAACAATTGTGTTGCATGACATAATGAAGTCAGCACCTGTAGCATCCATCTTGTTAACGAATACAATACGAGGTACTCCATATGTAGTAGCCTGACGCCAAACTGTTTCAGTCTGAGGTTCTACACCTGCTTTAGCATCAAGTACTGTAACAGCACCGTCTAATACACGTAATGAACGTTCAACTTCTACTGTGAAGTCTACGTGACCTGGTGTATCGATGATGTTTAAACGACATTCTTCACCAGTTCCGTCTAATTTCTTCCAGTGACAAGTTGTGGCAGCAGAAGTGATTGTGATACCACGTTCCTGTTCCTGTGCCATCCAGTCCATTGTACTAGCACCGTCATGAGTTTCCCCAATTCTGTGGTTTACACCTGAGTAATAAAGGATACGTTCAGTAGTTGTTGTCTTACCAGCATCGATGTGAGCCATGATACCGATATTACGAGTGTTTGCTAAGCTATACGCTCTTGACATAGTACTGATCTCCTTTCTTACCAGCGGTAGTGAGCAAATGCTTTATTTGCTTCAGCCATTCTGTGAGTGTCATCTTTCTTCTTAACAGATGCACCTGTACCGTTAGATGCGTCAATGATTTCAGCAGCTAAACGTTGTTCCATTGTCTTTTCATTACGTAAACGAGAGTAGTTAACAATCCAACGTAATCCTAAAGTTAAACGTCTTTCTTCAGAAACTTCTACTGGAACCTGGTAGTTAGCTCCTCCTACACGTCTTACTTTTAATTCCAACTGAGGCATAACATTTTCTAATGCTTGTTCAAAAACCTCCATTGGAGCCTTTCCTGTCTTCTTTTCTACAATTTCAAACGCGTTGTACAAAATTGATTGTGCAACCCCTTTTTTTCCATCAATCATGATTTTGTTGATTAAACGAGTAACCAACTTAGAGTTGTAAATAGGGTCGACTAAAACATCACGTTTGGCAATGTGTCCTTTTCTAGGCATCTAAATTCCTCCTTTCACGATTGATTTACTTCTTTGGTTTCTTTGTTCCATATAAAGAACGAGATTGTCTACGGTCATTAACACCAGCGCAGTCTAAAGTTCCACGGATAATGTGGTAACGAACCCCTGGTAAGTCCTTAACACGTCCACCACGAATCAAAACAACTGAGTGTTCCTGTAAGTTGTGTCCGATTCCTGGAATATAAGCTGTAACTTCCATTCCATTACTTAAACGAACACGCGCATATTTACGTAACGCAGAGTTTGGTTTCTTTGGTGTCATTGTACCAACACGAGTACAAACTCCACGTTTCTGTGGGCTTGATAAGTTAGTTGGCTTAGACTTTAATGAGTTGTAACCACGATTCAAAGCTGGAGACTTTGAAACAACTTGGCCAGCCTTACGACCTTTACGAATCAACTGATTGATTGTTGGCATAAGATCCTCCTTTTTCAAAAATTTGTTCTTCTAAGTACACACTTCCAGGTGGGTCATTTTCACCTATATAATATAGGTTCTCGTTAAAGAACCTAATCGCGTGCATATGTAATGTACTCTTTTTGACAATGAATGTCAAACATTTTTTTGATTTTTTAATCAAAACATTCGGCTATTTTTTCGATATGACCATTTCGAATAAAAATGAATTCTTCGCCTATCTTTTTGGCTTCTTCTATATCATGGGTAACATAGATAAGCTGGATATGATTTTCTTCTAATATCTTAATCAATTCATCCATCAATTCTATCTTTAATTGTAAATCCAATTGGCTGAATGGCTCATCCATAAGCAGCAGATCGGGTTTGCTGATCAATGCTCTAGCCAGTGATACTCTTTGCCTTTGCCCTCCAGATAAAGTGGATGTTTTCTGGCTAAGACTGAAATCAATATGGCACACCTGTACAATCCATTCCACCCTTGATTTTATTTCATCCTTATTGAAATCATGGTGGTTTAATCCATAAGCGATATTTTCAAATACAGTAAGATGATTGAATAGATAGTCCTTCTGGAATACCATCGATATGCTCTCATTCTTTGTGAATTGAACATTTCCTGATGATGGTGTTTCAAGCGATGCGATAATGCGAAGCAAAGTTGTTTTTCCACTACCACTTGGTCCAAACAGAATTGTTCTATCTTTATGAATCGATAGATTTATATCTTTCAATGCGCATACTGTATCATATTGTCTTGTTACATTATTTATCTGAATCATGAGAATATGGTAACACAGAATCATGGATAATGTTTCCATTCTCTACATTTTTTGAAATAAAATTTTCAAGAATGTATTTATATAACACTTCTGATCCTTTCTTTGTGTTTTCCTGCCGCTTTAATATCTTAGATAAGGGAATGCTGTTTTTCTTCCACATATATCCACCATCCGCTGCATTTAGCATGACAGGCTGTACATTATCCATACAATGGGCAAATTTTGCCTCTGCACTTTCATTGGCTTCAAATTCCATCCATAGATTCAATAGTTTCTTCCCTTGATCTTCAGGAAGTAGACCATAGATTCGCTTTGCCGCTTTCATCTCCCGATCAGCTGCACTTTTCTGTCCTTGTTCATCATAGGCATACGTATCCCCTGCATCAATTTCCACAACATCATGAATAAGCAGCATCGTAACTGTCTTTAATACATCAATTTTCTCATTGGCATATTCACTTAAAAGTATAGCCATTAACGCAGCATGCCATGCATGCTCCGCATCGTTTTCCATTTCAGTATTGGTTTTACGTGTCTGTCTTTTGATTTCTTTTTCCTTGTCGATTTCAAGAGCAAATGCCATCTGTTTATCAATACGAGATTTTTCCATGCGATCACCTCGTTTCTATTGTATAGGATAAAAAAAGGAACTCAAATGAGTTCCTAAATGATCAATGTCTAAAATTACTTGATATCTACTGTAGCACCAGCAGCAACTAATTTTTCCTTGATTCCTTCTGCTTCTTCTGGAGAGATGTTTTCCTTAACAGCAGCTGGACATCCGTCTACTAACTTCTTAGCATCAACTAGTCCTAAACCAGTGATTTCACGGATAACTTTGATAACACCAACTTTTGATGTTCCGAAGCTTGTTAATGTAACTGTAACTTCAGTTGGTCCCTGATCCTTAACTTCTTCAGCTGGAGCAGCAGCAACAGCAGCAGCAGCTACTACACCGAATCTTTCTTCGATTGCTTTTACTAAGTCATTTAATTCTAAAATTGTTGCTTCTTCTAAGAACGCAAGAATTTCTTCGTTAGTTAATTTTGCCATTTTTATTTCCTCCTAAAATTATTCTGCAGCACCTTCAGCTGCTACGGCTTGTGTTCCGTTTTCCTTTGCTTCTGCTAATGCCTTAACAGTCATAGCGAACTTGATAACTGGAGCATTTAAGCATGAAGCGAATTTAGCCAACATACCTTCTTTGTTAGGTAATGCAGACAATGTTTGGATAGTGTCAGCATCTACTACTTCACCATCAACAATTCCGTTCTTTAATACCAGTTTGTCGTGTTTCTTAGCAAATTTAGCTAATACACGTGCTGGAGCAACGGGATCCTTACCAAATGCTAATGCGTTTGGACCAACTAATGTTTCACTGAAAGCTGTGTATCCTAAGTTGTCAGATGCACGACGAGCGATTGCGTTTTTGTAAACCTGAAGTTCTACATCTTCACTACGTAATGCACGACGTAATTCTGTTACTTCTGCTACTGTCAATCCACGGTATTCAACCATGACAACTGAACTAGCATTTTTCATTCTTTCAGTTAAGGCGTTTACGTTGGCTTCCTTTTGTGCAAGGATATCTTTGTTCATTCGTTCCACCTCACTCTTTCTATATTGTAACAATATTCAAAAGAAAAACCCGCACTCAAAGACGGGTTTATTTATGCAAAGTCATATGCATCATACCCTCGGTAACATGATTAAGCGTTTAGCCGTTACTGTCTTTGGAATATTGATAACAATCAAATTTTATTCTTTCTTTCTGGTTTTGTCAAACTATTGATTAGTCAATAGCAACGTGGATACCAGGACCCATTGATGTAGTGATTACTAGATTCTTAATGTAAGCACCCTTAACAGCTGCTGGACGAGCTTTTAAGATTGTATTGAAGATAGCTTTATAGTTTCCAATTAAAGCTTCATCTGTAAAGCTTACCTTACCGATTAATAAGTTGATATTTCCTTCACGGTCAACACGGTATGTAACTTTACCTTTCTTAACTTCATCAATTGCCTTAGCAACATCCATTGTTACTGTTCCAGTCTTAGGGTTTGGCATTAAACCTTTAGGTCCTAACAAACGTCCTAAACGTCCTAATTTACCCATCATGTTTGGAGTGGCAATTAATACATCAAATTCGAACCAACCCTTAGAAATCTTCTGGATTAATTCATCATCACCTACATAATCAGCTCCAGCTTCTTCAGCCTGTTTAGCTTGTTCACCTTGTGCAACAACAGCAACTCTTTGTGTTCTACCTGTTCCAAAAGGTAATACCATAGCACCACGAATCTGCTGATCAGCGTGACGTGGGTCTACATTTAAGTTGAAACATAATTCAACTGTTGCATCAAATTTAACTGTGCTTGTCTGTTTTGCTAATGCTACTGCTTCTTCAATTGAATATTTCTTAGTAGAATCAACTAACTTGCAAGCTTCAGCATATCTCTTACTTACTTTTGCCATTTACTTGTCCTCCTATTCAAATCCTTCAATTTTGATACCCATGTTTCTTGCAGTACCAGCAACAATACGCATTGCTCCTTCAACGTCGTTAGCGTTTAAGTCAGGCATCTTGTATTCAGCGATTTCTCTTAACTGATCAACTGTGATAGTTCCTGCAATGTTCTTCTGGTTTGCACTAGCTGTTTTGATTCCTGCAGCCTTCTTTAATAAGTGTGCAGCTGGTGTAGTCTTTAATACAAAATCAAAACTCTTGTCTTCGTATGCTGTAATAACTACAGGTACGACATCACCTTTACGGTCTTTTGTCTGATCGTTGAATTGTGTACAGAATTGAGGCATGTTGATACCAGCACTTGCTAGTGCTGGACCTGGTCTAGCTCCACCTGCTTGGAATTGCAACTTACAAACTTTTGTAACTTTTTTTCTGCTCATAAGACAACCTCCCTTTTAAAGTCTTAAATGCTGTGGTTCACGAGTGGTTACGCACTCTCCCACGCATGCTAATTTATAATACTCGATAACCCTATAAATATCAACTATTTTTTATAAAAAACCATTTGTCTATTTAAATATTATATGGTATAAATACTACGTCTTATCTGCTGACGGGTATGTGAATTGACACAGTGCAGATAGGAAGTATACGTCGACCGTCTGGGCAATCTGTTTTTGGTTGCCCTTTTCATTTAGGAGGAAACATGAAAAAAGAACTTTGGACATTAAGTATTCTTGCTGGTATTTGTATTGGAATCGGTGGTGCCTTTTTCTTAGCCATCGACAATAAAGTCATTGGTGCCTTATTCTTTACATTAGGTCTATTCACCATCGTAACAAGACAATTTCATCTATTCACTGGACGTGTTGGTTATGTATTAGAAAATGATAAACAATATGCACTAAACCTGATCATCACTTGGATTGGTAATTTAATCGGAACTGGAATTGTTGCTTATGCACTTCGTTTCACAAGACAAGCTGCCCCATTCATTGAAAAGGCAACTACTATGTGCAACACAAAATTAAATGATAGTTTAGTCAGCATCTTCATTCTATCTATTTTCTGTAATATCTTAATGTATATTGCCGTAGATGGATTCAAGACAAACAAACATGAAGTTGGAAAATATATTGGATTGTTCTTATGTGTTGCAGGATTTATCCTGGCTGGATTTGAACACTGCATTGCCAATATGTTCTACTTCTCTATGGCTAATATCTGGAATGCACATACATTCTTATATCTAATCGTGATGACACTTGGTAATGTAACGGGTGGTCTAGTAATCCCTGTATTGAAAAAGCTTGGAAATTAATCCAAGCTTTTTATTATCTGATTAATATTGAAACCG
>JABUSD010000357.1 GCA_021442845.1 Holdemanella sp. | reverse complement strand
TCGCAATCACAAAGTTTGCGGATAAATACCCTTCAATCAAGTCATCGAGTAACAATCCAAAAATCCCTGCCGGAATGACACCGACAATAACCTTTAACCATAGCTGGAAGGTTATCTTTCTTTTCTTTGGTGATTTTTTAGGATCCCAAGGATTTAGACGACGGAAATATAGAAATAATACCGCAAGAATACTTCCGAATTGAATGACTACTTTGAAGACTTCAAAGAATTCAGCAGGATTTAATGGCCAGACACTATCAAATAATATCAGATGGCCGGTACTGCTGATTGGTAGCCATTCGGTAATTCCTTGGATAATCCCTAAAACGATTGTTTTCAAGATATCCAATAAAAAACTCATGTTTAGCTCCTTTTCTTAGCATATTCGTTGACGATTTCTTTATAGATTTCGCCACGTACTTCATAGTTTTTGAATTGATCAAAACTAGAACAAGCAGGACTTAATAGAACAATATCCCCTTCTTTTGCTAAAAGAACTGCTTTTTCGAAAGCTTCCTGCATCGTTTCACAAGAAGTCTGATTTGTAAACACATCTTTGAAATGATCTTTTGTCTGACCAAAAGAGAAACAATGTTTCACTTTTTCATCAAATTGTTTTAAATCATCAAAAGGAATGTGCTTATCCTTTCCCCCACATAATAATATAACATTCTTATCGAATGCTGACAATGCAGCACACGCTGAATGTGTATTTGTTGCCTTTGTATCGTTATAGAAACGAACACCATCAATCGTATTTACATACTCAATTCGATGTTCAACACCTTTAAATTCTTTAATGACCGTCTGGATATCTTCTAAAGAAACACCAAGCTTATACGCCATGCAGGCTGCCATCATGGCATTTCCACAGTTAAAATCACCTACGATCTTCAAATCGCGGATATCAAATAAGACCATGTCATCTAGATAGGTATAGTTCCCTTTTTTATATAGATTGACATCCGTTCTCTTCAATGAGAAATCAATAATCTGACATGGGATATTTGTCGCATATTTTACGATTTCCGGATCATCCACATTGCGGATGAACGCATCGTTTTCATCACAGTTTTCATAGATCTTCATCTTAGAACTATAATAGTCCGCTAAGGAATCCATATAATCCAAATGATCAGGCGCTAGATTGGAAACCGTTGATACAACCGGTTTGAATGTTTCCATTCCTAACAATTGGAAATTACTCAATTCAATGGCTACATCATACTCCATGTCCCCTTTTTCAAAGACCTGCTCACTTAATGGTGTACCGATATTTCCGGCAACCAATGCTTCCTTTTTCTTGGACAACATCTCATATAATAAGGTTGTGATTGTTGTCTTTCCATCGGTACCGGTAATGGCACCATAGTGGAAGTTTGGTGCATAACGATAGCCAATCTCAATTTCTGTATAGATTGGCATCCCTTTTTCCTTAAAGAATTTTACAAGGGGTGCCCGATATGGAATACCTGGGTTTTTGACAATGAATGCATATTCCTTTTCCTTTAGGAAATCCGGATGTCCATTGTCATAGACTTCCATGCCCATTTGCACCAATTCCTCTTTCTGGATAATTTCCTTCATATCCGTAAGGATGACATGATATCCTTTTTTATTTAATAATTTACTGACGGCTACACCACTTCGAGCCGCTCCAATCACTAATACATCTTTCATCCTACATCACTCCAATCAACAATCCTAATACGGCACATATAGCACCTACAAGCCAGAAGCGTTTGACAACCTGGTTTTCACTCCAGCCTTTCTTTTCATAATGATGATGCAATGGAGCCATTAAGAAGAAACGCTTTTTTGTCTTTTTATAATAGCTTACCTGAATGATTACACTTAATGTCTCTGCTACAAAGACAGCCCCAATCAAAACTAACAGCAATTCCTGTTTCATAATCATGGCACTCGCAGCAAGTAATCCTCCTAAGGCAAGCGATCCTGTATCTCCCATGAATACCTTGGCTGGATGTAGATTAAACTTCAGATAGCCAATCAAGGCACTGATTACCATACATAATAAAATCGCTACATTATTGAATCCTTTTAGATAGGCAAATACAACATAAGGAATCAAGGCAATGACCATCTGTCCTGCACACAATCCATCAACACCATCAGTTAAGTTTACCGCATTGGATTCAGCTGTAAACATAATAAAGATGATAAAGAAGTATAAATACTTGAATTCAATGGAAATGCCAACAATTGGAATCCATAATGTTGTGGGGTTGCTTTGAATATAAAGGATAAAGAATAGAACAGCTAGAACCGACTGCATAAAGAATTTCACAGCGGGTTTTAATCCCTGATTATCCTTTTTCACAACAATGATAAAATCATCGATAAATCCGATGATGCTATAGCCAACATAGGCAAGTAAGATGATAATGATGTTTAAATCCAGTTTGACAAAGCCAAAAAGTGACATCAATAGATAAAGAACAGTTGGCACACAAACAAAGGCAATACCACCCATCGTTGGTGTTCCATTCTTCTTGATATGAGACTCCAGATAGTTCTCCTCATGACGCTCCGTCTGACCAAATTTCACCTTATGCAAAAAGGAAATCAGGCGTGGCATCCATATCAACATGATAGCCAATGTCAAAAGACACCCTGCTATTCCAGTTAGTAAACTCATAATAATCTCTCCAATCCTTAATATTATATCATTATCTAAACCATTGAACAAACTGAAATTTTTTCTTGAAATAATGCCTAACAAATGATAATATAGTAGAGCGGTTGCGTATTATGTAAACAGTAAGGAGGACAGTTAAGATGTCAAGAGTATGTGCAGTATCTGGAAAAGGTCCTTTAACAGGAAATAAACGTTCTCACTCATTACGAGCTACACGTCGTAAATGGAACGTAAACTTACAAAAAGTTAAGGTTGTTGTTGATGGAAAACCACAAACAATCAAAGTAAGTGCTCGTGCATTAAGATCAATGAAGAAAAACAATGCCATCTAATACAAGACATTAGAAATAAGAGACTGTATAAACAGTCTTTTTATTTTTATCCATTGAAAAAGAAGTAGTCTCCTACTTCTCATTTGTCATTAGACACAACATCTTACCAGAATGGACAATCAGTCTGGCTTCTTTTCCAATAATCGTATTCGATGTTGTATGCATATCGGTAATTTTTAAATTGAATTGATGCAACGGATATAAAAAGCCTTCCAATGTAATAGTACTTTCTTCAATAGGAAGAAAGGATATATTCTTATACTCATTTGGAATTATATGCTCCCCTTTTTTAAATACGCATACTTTCTGCATTTCATCTTGTAAGATGACTTCCGGATATAGATAGGAAATCATGCGGATATTCAATTCCGTATGATCAATGCGACCACTTAAAGCTCCATAAAGAACGATTTTATCATATCCAAGCTTTTGGGCAATCCAGATGCCAAGTTCAGCATCCGTTTCATTTTTCATGACGGGATGTCTTTCAATGGGACAGATCTGTTCTAAGCTTTTAAAATCCTTTTCGCTCATCGAATCAAAATCACCAACAGCCATTTTTAAAGGAAGATCGGCTTCCAATATCCGCAAAGCCCCTGCATCAATACCAATATAATCGGCCTTATGATCAACCGGTATCTTTTTAGATAAAGGGGTAACTAGATATACCTTTCTCATTTCAACAAAGACGCTACCCTTTCTTCAACATTTCCATTAAACACATAGCTTCCAGCCACAAGGGTATCCACGCCCGCTTTGATGCAGACATCTTTTGTCTTATCGGTAATGCCACCATCAATTTCAATGCGATACTGATATCCTTTGGCTTCACGAATCTGATAGAGATATTGAACCTTTTCAAGCTGTTCAGCCATAAATGGCTGTCCACCAAAACCTGGTTCGACACTCATGATTAAAATTAAATCACAATCCTTGAAGACTGGTTCAAATTTTTTTATATCCGTAGCTGGCTTAACCACAATACCGGCGTCGCAATCCAAAGAATGGATATAATCCAGACACGCTTTGATTTCATCTAAATCATTATGGAAAGCTTCCGTATGGAAAGTAATTCCATCAGCTCCAGCTGCCACATATTTTTTGGCATATTTTCTTGGTTCACTCAACATGAAATGCACATCGATATATAAATCCGTCATCTTGCGAATTCCACTTAATAAATCCGGTCCAAATGATATATTAGGTACAAAATGTCCATCCATCACATCATAATGAATCCATTTTGCCTGTGAGTTATTTAAGGCTGTCATCTGTTCCTTCAAATTTGAAAAATCAATAGCTAAAATACTTGGGGCGATAATTCGTTCCATATTTACCTCTTTCTATTTTCGAGGATATAAATATAATCCTCATAGACTGACTTATTTATACTACCATTTTCTACAGCATTTTTAATAGCACAATCTGGTTCATTATGATGAACACAATTGGCAAAGCGGCATTTTCCCAGATAAGGTTTGAAATCGAGAATGATTTCATCGATATCCTCTGTATTTAATCTGGTAAAATCCAGCGATGAAAAACCCGGTGTATCCGCTACAAGGCCATTGCCAATCTTATGCAGCTCACAGTGTCTTGTCGTATGCTTACCACGACCAAGCGCTTTGGAAATCGCTTGTGTCTGTAATTGAAAGGCCGGATCCAGGCGATTCAACAAGCTGGATTTGCCAGCGCCAGATTGGCCACATAATACCGATACTTTCCCATTGATGACTTCTTTCAATTCATCATCGTTGCTGCCTGGATGAGAAATAAAGACCGTATACCCTGCTTTTTTATATAGATCCATTTCCGATAGAATTTCACTTGTATCCGCTAATAAATCCGATTTTGTCAAGACAATAATCGGTTTTACCTTGGAAAGCGATACTAAGAAAATCAGACGGTTTAAAAGATGAGCGGAATAATCCGGATCCTTTGCACTTGTCACAATCAATGCCTGATCGACATTGGCAACCGTTGGACGCAATAACTTATTGGATCTTTCCGCAATTTTTAAGATGCGATAATTATCCTCTACCTGTTCAAAGATGACTTTATCCCCTACACAAGGCGACTGGTTTAAACGCAGCTTGCCAGCTGGTCTGGCAATGACTTCCTTATCTTCAGTTTCAATTGTATATTGATTGGATATAATCTTAATTATTCTTCCTTCTAATCTATTAATCATAATATAACGTTACAACGCTGTCCGTTCCTTCCTGTACATATTTTTCACCAACAGCAGGATTTACATCCACAACGGTAAAATAAACACCCTCATATCCATTGATTGGTTTTGTGATAACCGCAATTCCTAATTCATTCAGTTCCTTCTTCGCCTTATCCACATCTTTTCCCAGCAGATCCTTTGGAATCACAAGCGATGGATATTCACTGACCACAAAGGTGATGGTATGCTTCTTATCCGGATCGATTCGTTTTCCTGCATCCAATCCTTTCTGTTCCAGAATTGTACCAGGATCATAATCTTTCATGCCTTTGTATTCCACCTTCACCTCGATGTTGACACCAAGCTTTTCAAATTCCTTGATGACATCCTGCAAAGAGCGGTTTACATATTCTTCAACAAGGAAACTAGGTCCTTTACAGACAACAATTTTCATTTTGCCATCTTTCTTTACAGCTTTTCCTGGTTCATATTGAGTATCGATAACCTCACCTTTTTCGAATTCATCCGAGATATCATAGGTAATGGTAACCTTGGAAATATCAAAGCCTTCCTCTTCAAGCAGTTTTAAGGCATCTTTTTCGGTCATACCAATAATATTTGGCATCGATTCATAGCCAAATAGACCACTGATACGAATGATGCCAAAGCTTAGAAGGCCTAAAAGAGTCAATGTCAAAATGATACCAGCAGCAACACCACCCAATATATAATTGGAGCGTTTTGACTTATCTTTTTCTTTCTGTCTTCTTTTGGCATTTTCCAGTTCTTCTTCATCGGGATATTCAAAAGAAAGACGTTTCATATAGCGATATTCTTCATCCATACAGTGTTCTAAATCAAACAACATCTCTGCACAGGAAGAATAACGATCCTCTGGCATTTTCGCCGTTGCCTTTAAGACAATATTTTCAACCGATTGGGCAATCTTAGGCTGAATATTTCTAGGATAAGGAAAAGGCTCTCTTAAATGCTTAAGGGCAATTTCTGTTGGTGTTTTTCCCGTATATGGAACAATTCCGGTCAAAAGCTCATAGAAGACAATCCCTAATGAATAGATATCAATCTGTTTGGTTGGTTCTGATCCTTTTGCGGATTCAGGGGCTAGATAATGTGCCGAACCCATAACCGCATTGTTCAATGTAAGCTGGACCGAATCCCCAGCTAAGGCGATTCCAAAATCAGTGATTTTTACTCGGCCATCATCTTTGACAAGGACATTCTGTGGTTTGATATCCCTATGGATAATATTGTGCTCATGTGCCTGTTTTACGGCACTGACAAGCTGCTTCATGATATAGATGGATTCTTCCTGGGAAAGGGCTCCTCTTTTAATCAGCAGCTGTTTTAATGTTCTTCCACGAATGTACTCCATGACGATATAATGAAGGCCATTGTCTTCCCCTACATCATAGATATCCACTACATTTGGATGCGATAATCGGGATGCGGCACTTGCCTCTCTTTGAAAGCGCACTAGCGCCATCGCATCATCATTTAATTTCTTTCTTAATATTTTAATCGCAACAATACGATTCAAAATCATATCATTGGCCTTATAGACATCCGCCATACCTCCCTGTCCAATCAGGGATAAGATCTTATAACGATTGGAAATCATTTCCTTCATAGGCTATTCTCCCTGTTCTTTCTCAAGAAGAATCACCGTACAGTTATCAAAACCACCGGCCTGGCTAGCACGCATAATCAGCATATCCACTTTATTGGATACCGAATACATCGGATTTTCGACAATGTTCTGAATTTCTTCATGATTGACATAGCCATGAAGACCGTCCGAACATAATAGTACAAATTTATAATTGGATTGAATCTTGTTGATATCAATACGGAATACATGCCATACCCCTAAAGCATTGGTCAACGTATTCTTCTGTGGATGTGTCTTTGCCTGTTCCGGTGTAATACGACCTTCACGAATCAATTGGGCAATGACAGAATGATCCTCACTCATCTGAATCAGACCATCGCTATAGTCGGCATAGACTCTGGAATCACCCACATTAAAAATATAGGAAGCCATTCTTGTCACGACAAGTCCAACGGCAGTCGTTCCCATTCCCTTCTGGTTTTTATTTGTCAAGGCTTCCTGATAGATTCGATCATTGGCAACATTCAATGTATTCTGAATGAATTCCTTGACCTGGAAATCCCTTGTGAACATAGGCGCCTCTAAAAACGCATCCCGCATCGTACTGACACAGATATGACTGGCAACTTCACCGGCAGCACTGCCACCAATTCCATCGCATACTAAAGCCAGCCAATCCCCGTTCTTATTCTGAAAGATACAGTAATCGTCTTCATTGACTTCGCGTGTCAATCCTCTATCTGTTTTTGCGTAGACTTTCATGAGTTCGCATCCTTTCTTATCTGTTTAATACGTAATTGCCCACATGCCGCATCAATATCATCGCCATGTTCCTTGCGGATTGTACAGCGAACATTGTTCTTCATCAATAAATCATAGAAGACCATAGCTTCATCATGGGTTACACTCTTAAAATCCTTTTCATCCACTGAATTATAAGGGATTAAGTTGATATATGCATTTTTCCCTTTTAATAA
>JABUSD010000385.1 GCA_021442845.1 Holdemanella sp. | reverse complement strand
TTTCCACTATCTCCTCTATCTCGACGGGAACCGGGGTATCGGTCTCTCCCTTTTGAACGGTTATGACATCGCCGATTATCAGGATATCATGGATGAGTTCGGTACTATGGACGATTTTGATGAGCTGCTTGCGGCTGCCCATGAGAGAGGGATCAGGATCGTCATGGACCTTGTGGTGAACCATACCTCCGATGAACATAAGTGGTTCGTGGAGAGCCGCTCCTCTAAGGACAATGCAAAGAGAGATTATTATATCTGGCGTGAGGCAAAGGACGGGAACGTTCCGAATAACTGGGGAAGCTGCTTCTCAGGCTCCGCATGGGAGTGGGATGAGACGACTCAGATGTATTACCTCCACTGCTTTTCAAAGAAGCAGCCGGATCTGAACTGGGATAATCCCAAAGTGAGAGATGAAGTGTTCCGGATGATGACCTGGTGGTGTGACAAGGGGATCGACGGTTTCCGTATGGATGTTATTTCCATGATCTCCAAGCCTGCGGGACTGCCGGATGCACCGAAGGCGGAAGGCGCCTTATATGCAGACTGCATGTTTACCTGCAACGGCCCCCATGTCCATGAATACCTTCAGGAGATGAATAAAAAGGTCCTTTCCCGATATGACATCATGACCGTCGGTGAGTGTGCCGGCGTTACCATTGAAGAAGCAAAGAAGACAGGGGCTATGTCTTTATTCAACGAAAAGTATGGGGATGAAGTACGTGTTGTTTCAATGGGAGATGTATCCAAGGAATTCTGTGCTGGATGCCATGTCAATAACACAAATGAAATCGGAATCTGTAAGATTATCTCAGAAGAATCAATTGGATCGGATTCACGAAGAATTACCGCAAAGACAAGACTGGCAGCCTATAATGAAATTGCTCATGAACATGAAATGTTAGAGAATATTGCCAATAGCGCCCGTTCAAAAGGAATCAAGAATATCGATGAGAAGGTAGATGCTGCCTATGATCAGATGAAGGCTTTGCAGAAGGAAATCGATAATCTGAAAAACCAGATCTTTACTTTGAAGTCAAATGAATGGGTACATGAAGCTATTGATATGGGATCTGTTCATGCTCTGATCAAGAAAGTGGATGGAATGGATGCCAAGGCTTTGAAAGATATCGTATCAAACTTAAAGGCACAGGATGAAAAGATTGTGGTATTCTTTGTATCAACATCGGCTGATAAGGTTGTCTTTGTAGCAGGAGCTGGAAAAGATGCCATCAAACAAGGAGCCAATGCTGGCCAGCTAGTCAAATTAGCAGCCCAGATCTGCGCTGGTAACGGTGGTGGAAAACCAGATATGGCACAGGCTGGTGGTAAAGATGCATCCAAGGTGGATGCTGCTTTAGCACAAATCAAGGAAAAGCTGCAAACACTATAAAAAATCAGGAGGATGATATCCTCCTTTCTATATTTTATGGACATTGTAAATTAATTTATAATTGTGATATAATACACTATATATCTTAAAGGAGTGATGAAATATGAAAGACATTACTGAAACTATGACATTTACTGCGGAAGAACTTCGTAGAGAAAACATCAAAATGATTCTTAGAGAAGTCTCTCAGGCTCTGGAAGAAAGAGGATACAACTCAGAAAACCAGATTGCAGGGTATTTGATTAGTAATGACCCAGCCTATATTTCTTCTCACAAGAATGCTCGTAACCTGATTCAAAGAATTGAGCGTTATGAAATCATTGAAGAACTTGTTCGCACATATCTAGATAAATAATGGCACGTATTATTGGTTTAGATCTTGGCAGCAAGACATGTGGTGTTGCGATTAGCGATGCGACACGTCTGGTTTCAAGAGCATTATGTACAATTCGATTTGAACAGGATGATTATGATGACTGTTTTGACCAGCTTCTAGAATTATTTGAAAAAGAACAAGTGAACGAGCTGGTACTTGGCTTACCAAAGCATATGAATGGAAGCATTGGAGAAAGAGCCCAGTTATCGATGGATTTCGCAAGCGAATTGGAGAAGGAAGGCTACAAGGTGACTCTTTGGGATGAACGCCTAACAACCGTTAGTGCACAGCGATTACTGATACAGGGGGATGTTTCTAGAAAGAAACGTAAAAAGGTAATCGACCAGATGGCGGCTGTACAAATTCTACAGAGCTTTTTAGACAAGCAAAATGGGGGAATTTAGCATTCCCCCTCTATTTATGAAAGGATTATTTTTATGTTAGATTCAAACAGCTTATATGTAAAAGATGAAAATGGAAATGAAAAGCGTATGATTATCTTGTTCACGTTTGATAATGAACAGACAGGGATTCAATATGTTGTTTTCCAGGACCCTGATAAGGAAGAAGATGTATATGCATCCCGTTATAACGATCAGGGAGAGCTTTTACCAATTGAAACGGATGAAGAATGGGATATGGTAGAAGAAGTAATTAATACATTTGTAGAGGATGAAGAAGATGCCTAAGAAAGTTAAAAAGAAAAAATCAAATGTTGGAAAGATTTTCCTGATTCTATTTCTAGTTCTATGCATTGGTGGTCTAGGTGGAGGATTCTTTTATGTGAAATCCAGCTTAGAACCAGTGAATAAAGGAAAACAGGAAGTCTTTGTGGTAGAAGAAGGACAGGATTTTAAATCGGTATTAAAGAATCTTGAAAAAGAAGGATTTATTAGAAATGCAACGATTGCTGAACTATATGCAAAGTTAAATGATGATTTTAACTATTATGCGGGTAATTTTGAATTAAAGGATTCTATGAGCACACCAGAAATCCTGAAGTTCTTATCCGATGTAAAAAATGCCAAACGCGATGCCATTAGCTTTACGGTACCAGAAGGAGCCTGGGCAAGAGATATCGCCGAAAGAATTGAAAAGACATTTGGATATTCGAAAGAGGAAGTCTTAAGCACATGGAATGATATGGACTATATCAAGACATTAGCTAAAGATTATCCATTCTTAAATGTAAAGGAAATTGATAATCCAGAATATCGTGTAAAACTGGAAGGATATCTGTTCCCAGATACCTATATGGTTGATGTGGGATCTTCTCTTGATACTATTACACGTACAATGCTGAATCGCTTCAATGATGTCTATACAAAATATGAGGATGAATTCAAAAAGAGCGATTATACCGTTCATGAACTTGTTACCCTTGCCAGTGTTGTCCTATTTGAAACAGCGGATGAAGCCGATATGCCAAAAATTGCCGGTGTCTTCTACAATCGTTTGAATCAGGATATGATGTTGCAGTCATCCGCTACGGTATGTTATGCATTATATGACGAATTTACAAGCCAGCTGGATTGTGAAGTTAAGGTAGATGTGGATTCTCCATACAATTCCTATATGTATAAAGGATTACCAGTTGGACCGGTATTAAATCCAGGGGAAGCAGCCATCAAAGCAGTCTTGTATCCAGAAAAGACAGACTATCTATATTTCCTGGCGGATATTTTCGGAGATGGAAAAGTATACTATTCCAAGACATTGGAAGAACATGAACAGAAAATGAAAGAATTTGGATTAGAACTATAAACAGGCATTGAAAAAATGATGTTCTATGTTATAATTCCTATGCAAAATTAAGGAGTATGACTTATGGCAAATGAAAAGATTTATGTAACCCAGGAGGGTTTGGATGAGTTAGAAAGAGAGCTGTATCAGTTAATTCACGTCACACGAAAGGAAGTTATCGTTGAATTACAGGAAGCGCGTGCACAAGGGGACTTGTCAGAAAACGCCGACTATGATGCAGCTAGAGAGCACCAGAGAGTTGTTGAAGAACGTATCCATGAGTTAGAGGCAATGATTAAGAAATCAGAGCTTATCAAGGAAACGGAAACATTAGCTGGTGAAGAAAAGACAGTCAAATTAGCATCGACTGTTCGCTTTCTGGATTTATCGGAAAATATGGAAAACACATTTACAATTGTTGGTTCTGTAGAAGCCGATCCATTGAATGGTAAATTATCAAACAATACACCACTTGCAGAAGCTATGATTGGTCATAAAGCAGGGGATATTGTCACTGTAAAACGTGTTGAAGTACCATATGATGTAGAAATTTTAGAAATTAAGTAAATTTTTTGATAAAAAATTGAAATTTGTGCGTATAAGAGAAGGGTGATATTTATGAAACGAATCCTTCTCTTTTTTGTGCTGTTAATTTTCTTTCTTTTTTCGCTTTATGATCGCTATAGACCTGTCTCCATTGAACTTGTTTCGCCTACGACCAAGCAGGTGGAAATCAAAGGGGAAGTGATGCAGCCAGGTGTCTACACATTGAAGTGGGAAGATACGATGGATGATCTCATTACTATGGCAGGTGGATTCACTGAGAATGCGGATACTACTTCCATCTCGCTAGTCCGTATTGTGCAGGATAAGGAAGTCATCGTCATTCCGACATGGAGTGAAAAGTCAATGGAGAAAATCTCTATTAATAGCGCAACCACAGAACAATTACAGACCATTCCAGGCATTGGTCCTGCTATGGCAAATCGCATTATTGAATACCGTGAAAGCACACCGTTTAAGACATTAGAGGAATTGATGAATGTGAAAGGAATTGGCAATAAGACATTTGAAAAGATGCTGCCATATATCTGCCTATGAAATCATTTCTAGTATTGTTGTTCATAGGCTACTGGATTTCTTTGACACTTAAGTTTTCTTATGTCTTTGTCTTCTTTGGTATTCTCTATGGCATCTATCTATATAGCCTCTATAAACGAAAAAGTTATATACTCCTATGGCTTTTCTGTTGTATTCTTTCTGGTATGCTTACAGTTCAGGAATCAAACATTCCTGATAAAGGGGAATATACAATCTATGAAATCAGAAATCAGTATGTATTGGCAACGGATGGTTCTAGTAAGGTTGTTCTCTATGGGATTGAACATCCAAACTTTGGGTATACCTATCATGTTTCAGACTTTGAGAAAATTCATTCTCTGCATAACATCGGTTTATATGATTTTGAGAAAGCTATGCATAAAAAAGGCATTGATTATAGTTCAAACATAAGTGATGATCATCTGATTAAGACATCCTATTCGATTAAATGTAAAATCTATGCCTATTTATCAACAATGGAAGAAAGTGCTTTATATAAGAAAGTATTCTATGGCATCCATGATGATGAAAGTGCTTCTTTATTTTCCAGATTATCCATTCCTTTCATTGCCTTTATCCGTTTCTTAGAGAATCTATTCAATAAGAAATGGGATAAAGAGAAAAGTAGGTATATATCGCTTTTCATAGGGATTGTCCTTGGCTATCTATTTACTTTTACAGTGGGATATATCCGTTTTTTAATCTATGAAATCGTATCTTTATGTATAAAGGACTGGAAGATGAAATATTCGCTATCCTATATGATTTTCTTAAGCCTTTTTCCTGAATATGCCTTGGAATTTATCTTTCTGTTTCCCGCTGGTTTACAGTTTTTATCCCATTATACAAAAGGATATTATCGAACTATTGCTTCTGTTGTGTATTCTATCTTCTGTCAATTCATCTTTTTTCATGAAGTGGATCTGTTCTTTTTGATCTTTTTTTCATTGATACGATCACTGTATGTCTATCAGTTCATCTTTATGCTTCTTGGTTTATATATTCCCATCTGTTTAGAACTGGCTAAGCTTCTATGCATAGAGTGGAATCCATTGAAAATCCATTATAAGCCATCCATTGTCTTTATTCTAATGGGAATCTATCTATTGTATTGTCTGATGAAACATAAAAGAGTAAAAGAAATTATTATTATATGCATATTCTTTTTATCGTCTATCCATATCCTTCCATATTGTGATCCATTCTTTCATGTCTATATGCTGGATATAGGACAAGGGGATTGTACCCTTATTGTTGAACCGTTTCTACAATCGGTTGTCATGATTGATTGTGGAGGCAACCTATATAAAGACAATGCCAAAGATATCCTTCTACCAGTTCTAGAGAATCTGCATATTAAGGAAATTGATACCTTGATAATCAGTCATGATGATTATGATCATAATGGATGTAAAGATAGCTTACTTGAAAGTATACCCATCCATCAGATTGTGGATACAAGCGATACAAAGATCAATGTAAATTATCCATTCTTTTCCTTATTAGCAAATCGTGAAGCAAAGGATGAAAATGATCGAAGTATTGTATCCTATTTTGTCTATGATGATATAAAGTATCTCTGGATGGGGGATGCATCCATTGAGATTGAGAAGCAATTGATTCAAACCTATGATTTAGATGTGGATATTATAAAACTGGGACATCACGGTTCCAATACATCTTCCAGTTATGCCTTTCTAGATGCCTTACGTCCTAAAATAGGACTGGTATCGGTTGGCTTAAACAATCGTTATGGACATCCTTCCAGTCAGGTCATATCCAACTGCATCAATCTGGGCATTCAGCCTTTGCAGACAAGCAAGTTAGGTATGATTCATCTGTTCAGTTATCATGGTGTATTATTTTTTGTTACGGCAAGTGGATTATTTGGTATAATACTTCCATGAATATAATTGTCCATGGAAGTGATACTTCCCGTGTTAAAAAAAGAATAGGCTTACTCAAAAAGAAATATGATATCCAGCTACCAACCATTGACTTTGATGCAGAACATATCGATCAAAGGGAAATTCTTGTTGAAATGGATAGCTTTTCCATCTTTGATGAAAGAAAGATGATTGTGATTGAAAACTGTACATTTTTATGTGCCAAAGATACAACCAAGTATAAAGTTGAAGAATTCATTGAACGATCGAATCAGGATGATATGTGTATTGTTGTCTATACGGTTTATAATGACAAGCTGGATAAGCGTAAAAATGTCGTCAAGGAAATGCTTGCAAAATCAGAATTGATTACATGCATTGCCTTAGATGAAAAAAGCAAGCCAGCCTTTGTTGATGATATCTGTAAGCGCCTGGATTTAAGAATGGATTATCAGGCCAGGGAGTATTTTCTAAATGTAACGGGTTTAGATAGCAGTCGTATTGAAATGGAACTGGAAAAACTGAAGACATATGCTTCCTTTATTGATGAAGAAAGTGCAAGAGCTTTAATAACGATAGAACCAGAAGATAATATCTTTAAGATGACAGATGCCTTATTTGGAAGAAATGCCTTGTTGTTCTTATCGTATTATCGCAATTTCAGAGAACAGAATATGGCACCGGTTGCGATCAATGCGCTGATTGCCAGTCAGGTACGCTTCTTATTCAATGTCCGCTATTTAATGGATGCAGGCTATGGCAAGGAAGAAATCACATCCAAATTAAAGACAACCTCTGGAAGAATCTATTACACCATGAAAAAAGCAGATGCATTCAGCTGTGAAGAGCTATTGGATATCCTGGAAGAATTAGCCAATCTGGATCAGAATATGAAGACCGGGAAGATGGATATGGATGAAGGCTTTGAACGCTTTGCCTTTGATATGCTGAAAGAGAATATATAATGAACAGCCTAATCGGCTGTTTTAATTTACCTTAGAGGTAAATTTTATATTGATTAAACAGTGGATGTATTATATAATAAATTTACCTTAGAGGTAAATCTCAAAAGGAGGTCATCCATTGGAAATTAAATATAAATCCCGTAAATTAGAAAAAACATTAACGATAGCTTCTCTAACACAAAAACAGTATGGTGAGGAAATGGCATATAAAATAAATCAGAGATTACAGGAAATAAGGGCATCTAGTAGCGTTGAGCAGATGATTCAATATAAGATTGGGCGATGTCATTTGTTAAAAGGGAATCGTCAGAATCAGTTTGCACTTGATCTTATTCACCCTTATCGACTCGTTTTTGAAAAAATAGGAAATGATATACA
>JABUSD010000384.1 GCA_021442845.1 Holdemanella sp. | reverse complement strand
GAACCCAGTACCAAGGAATTAAAGACGAAGTTGAACCTAAAATCAAAGACATATTGGAGAACTGCTGTTACATTGGTGGCCCATACGTAAATGATTTTGAAAGGAGTATGGGGCAATATTTGAACGTGAAGCATGTTTTAGGGTGCTCCAATGGAACAGACGCATTAGTTTTGGGGTTGAAAGCGTGCGGCGTAAATGCCGGAGATGAAGTTATCACAACGGCATTCTCGTTTTTTGCAACAGCGGAAGCAATAGCGTCCGTGGGCGCAATACCTGTCTTTGTTGATGTTAAACAAACAGATTATACAATTGATCCAGAAAAAATTGAGCCGGCAATTACAAGTAGAACAAAAGCAATCCTTCCCGTTCATATTTTCGGCGCGCCGTGTGACATGGATAGAATTATGGAAATTGCAAGGAATAACAAACTTAAGGTCGTAGAAGATGACGCCCAAGCAATCGGGAGTGAGTATAAGGGGAGAAAAGCTGGTACCTTAGGAGATGTAGGATGCTTCTCATTTTATCCAACAAAAAATTTAGGTGGAGCTGGAGATGGAGGCATGGTTACAACAAATGATGATGATATATGTACAATTCTCAAAGCATATAAGGAACATGGAGCAGGAGAAGGAGGAGCAAAATCTCTTGAATTACTAGGTGGGATTGTACAAGAGGAAATAAACAATAACGAACAAGCTACTGAATTGTATAATCCATATAAATATTATAATTATCTAATCGGATACAATTCCAGATTAGATGCTATTCAGGCAGCAGTTCTATCAGTAAAGTTAAATCATCTTGATGAGTACAATGGCAGAAGAGCCCAAATAGCAAGTATGTATTTTGATGGGCTTACAGATAAAATCAGAAGGCCGGAATATAATGCTGATACTAAGCCATGTTGGCATCAGTTTGTTGTGCGTTCAGACTACAAAGAAGAACTATGTGCATTCTTGTCGGAACACGATGTTGGAAATGGAACATTCTATCCTATTCCACTACATAAGCAAAAGGCATTCAATGCTCAAAATTGCAAGAATCCAGGAGCATGTCTTCCGGTAGCAGAAGAAATTGCAGCCCAGACAGTATGTTTACCTATATTTCCGGAAATGACAAACGAACAGGTGCAGTATGTTGTTGATATGGTTAATAAGTTTTATGAGGGAAAGTAAATGAGTAATATTTTTATACATCCTACAGCAGAAGTACACGAGAGTGCTAAACTTGGAGATGGCACAAAGGTTTGGAACCAAGCGCAGATCAGGAATGATGCTGTACTTGGTAAAAATTGTATCATAAGCAAAAACGTATACGTGGATGAACATGTTCATTTAGGTAATAATGTTAAGGCCCAGAATAATGTGAATATTTATCACGGTGTTACAGTAGAAGACGATGTTTTTCTAGGACCATCTATGACTTTTACTAATGATATGTACCCTAGAGCTTTTAATGCAAATTGGAAAATAACAAATACACTAGTAAAACGAGGAGCTTCAATAGGTGCAAATGCGACTATACGTTGCGGGGTAACTATTGGTGAATATGCGACAGTTGGTTCTGGAAGTGTAGTGACTAAAGATGTACCTAACCAAGCTTTGGTTGCTGGCAATCCGGCGCATCAAATTGGTTGGGTGTGCAAGTGCGGATTTAAACTTGATGATAATGGCATATGCACAGAATGTGGTGAAAAATACGACTTGAAAGGCTGGGAATAACATGAAGAAATATCCTGTAACTAAACCTTATTTTTCTCAGGAAGAAAAGGATTTAATATCAAATGCACTTGATTCTGGTTGGGTGGCACAGGGGCCAAATGTTACAGAATTTGAAAAGCAAACAGCTTATCATGAAGGTATTAACGAAGGTGTAGCAACAACATCGTGCACAACTGCATTGCATTTAGCAATGGTTACAGAAGGTCTCTCTAATGGAATGGATGCTATTGCACCGGCATTCACTTTTGTTGCAACTACAAATGCTATTGTTGCTACAGGTGCTACTCCTATTCTGGTAGATATACACAGAGATACATTTAATATTGATACCGATAAACTCAATGAACTGATTGAAAAACAGTATGTACAAGAAAACGGAAAATTAAAAAACAAAAATACAGGAAATACTTTATGGGGTATTGTTCCTGTTCATGAATTTGGGCTTTGCTGTGACATTTACAAAGTCAATATGCTGGCGGAAAAATACAACTTAAAAGTTGTCGAGGATGCAGCCTGTGCTCTTGGAGCTAAGATAGGAGAGACCCACCAGGGCGCATTTGGAAATATTTCTTGCGTAAGTTTTCATCCAAGGAAATCAATAACAACAGGCGAAGGTGGAATGGTGTTCACAGATGACGCTAAACTCGCAAAGAGAATGCGAGAACTAAGGACTCATGGTAGTACTGTTTCAGCTGATGCAAGAGATAAAGGAAAAGGGTTCCTACTACCGGAATTCAATGAGGCTGGGTTTAACTATAGAATGACGGATGTACAGGGTGCAATGGGTCTAGCACAGGTAAAAAAGCTGGACTACATAATTGAAGAAAAACGAAAAGGAGCAAATAATTACAACAGATTAATTGCTTCAAAATTGCCTGAATTTATAACTCCGATAGAGCCGAAAGGATATTTTCACACATATCAGTCCTATGTATGTATGTTAAATGATGACGTACTTAATCTACCGGATTTACAGGTTGGCGGAGATTATAGAAACATATTACTCCAGAAATTAGAAGACAAAGGAATAGCGACGAGGCAAGGAACCCATGCTGTTCATATGTTAGGATATTATAAAAACAAGTTTGGATATAAATCCGAAGATTATCCTAATGCATATGCCTGTGATCATTTATCCATTACTCTTCCGTTATACGTTGGGATGACAGAAGATGATCAAGAGTATATTGTTGACACTATTAGAAATACTATAGACGAAATGTAGAGGAATAAAAATGCATTCAATTGAAGGAAAAAATGTATTGGTAACAGGTGGAGCTGGATTTATAGGAAGTCACCTCTGCGATGAATTATTAGAGCAGAAGGCAAATAAAGTTGTTTGTGTAGATAACTTTTTCCTAGGCAAAATGGAAAATATTGCAGAAGCAATAACAAATAATAATTTTGTTTTGTATAGGGATGACGCAAGACAATTTGGTGTTATGCAATCTATAATGGAAAAAGAAAAAGTAGACGTCGTTTTTAATATGGCAACCATTGCGTTAAACTATTCATTCTTTAATCCGTTTGACGCATATATGGTTAATGTTCAAATTGCAGAGACATTGCTGGAACTACTCAAGGTGGGAATGTACAAAACTCTAATACATACTTCTTCATCAGAAGCATATGGTACAGCACAGTACTCACCGATGGACGAGAATCACCCAACAGATCCAACAACTCCATATGCAGCAGGAAAGGCTGCGGCAGATATGATGGTACATTCCTTTGCCAAAGTATCTGAACTTGATATTTCAATCGTAAGACCTTTTAATAATTACGGGCCAAGACAAAATGCTGAAGGACCTCTTGCAGGAATAATTCCGGTAACAGCCAAGAGGCTTAAAAACGGTGAAAAACCAATTGTAAATGGAGACGGAGAACAGACTAGAGATTTCATATATGTTAAAGACACTGTCAGAGGATTAATGCTTGCGTATGAAAAGGAAGAGTCTAGAGGAATGATTATAAATTTAGGTTCAGGTAAGGATATGACAATGAATTCGCTTCTTCAAGGCATATGCGATTATATGGGGTATACCGGGGAATGGGAACACAAAGAAGAACGAACAAGTGATGTTAGAAACCTTTGTGCGAACATAGATAGAGCAAGGAAAGTATTAGGCTTTGAGCCACAAGTGAATTTTGAGGAAGGAATTAAAGAAACATTAGACTGGTACAAAAATAATTGTGTTATATAGGTGTAAAAATGACAGACAAAGAATTTGAAATCCAATTTGATAATATGATGCGACGCAGAAGAGATGAAATGCGTGAAAAATACAACCGAGTGTTACCAAGTGGCGAATATATTTTTAACAGATTCGATAAAGCACCGTATCTAAATTGTGGTGAAGGATCATCTATTTATGATTCATCTGTTGTTATGGGAGATGTTATTGTCGGCGATAAAGTGTGGATAGGTCCTTACACGTTACTTGACGGTAGTGCGGCAGAGTTAAGAATTGGGAATTTTGTCAGTATAGATTCAGGTGTTATGATTTACACTCATGATTCAACAAAACACTATGTATCAGGTGGAATAGAGCCTTTCCAAAAGGGAAAAGTAACAATTGGAGATTGTACGGTTATAGGCACATCAACAATGGTCGGATGCAATGTTTCAATAGGTAATCATTGCGTTGTAGGGGCAAATAGTTTTGTTAATAAAGATGTACCGGACAATACAATCGTAGCAGGTATTCCTGCAAGAAAGATTGGCTATGTAGTTGTTGCTGAAGATGGAGCAGTTGAGTTTATTTACGAATAATATGACAAAGAATTATATTAACGATAGCAAACACGGAATGTCTATAGTAGTTCCTTTCTTGAATGAATCAGAAGGGATTTTTGAATTTTGCAAAACCATAGATAAATATGCATTGTCGGCGGCATTTCCAATAGAATTGGTCTTTGTTGATGATGGTTCAACAGATGATAGCATACATAAAATACGGGAATATGCTTTGGACAATATTTCTAAAGTTCAATTAATTAAGTTGTCTAAAAACTTCGGTTCACATGCTGCGATTAGAGCGGGTTTAACAAAGTGTTCCTATGATATATGTACATGGATGGGAAGCGACTTACAAGAGCCACTTGAGCTCATTAACATGTCATATGACTTAATTAATTCAAAAGAACTTGATGCAGTATACGTAGAAAAGAAGTCTATAAAAGTTTCAAAACTTAACAGACGATTTTCTAAAGCATATTCTTCGTTGATGAGAAAATATGCCGTGAAAAATTATTCATCCGGCGGAATATCAACAATAGTATTTAATAAAAAAATCTTAGAATTTGTAAACAACAATATTGAGGGAAACTCTTCAATAATGTTGCAAATAATGGATGCGGGATATAGGTATGAAGTCATCTCTTTGGACTATAATGAGAGATTTGTTGGAACTTCTAAATGGACACTATCTAAGAAAATAAAATTATTTATCGATTCATTTGTTTCGTTTTCATTTATGCCTATTAGATTGGTAAGTATTGTTGGAGTAATAGTCTTTATCATAGGCGTAATAATTGGATTAACAACGGTTGTAAACGCTATTTTCAATCCAGAGGTGCCTATAGGTTATTCAACACTTGCGAGTATAATGGCAATAGGCTTTGGAATAACAAATATATCACTAGGTATAATAGCTGAATACCTGTGGAGAGCTTACGATGCTGCAAGAAATAGACCGGTGTATATTGTTTCAGATTCATATGTATTAAAACAAGATGAATAATAAAAAGTTATATAAAAAAATTAAGTAGTGTTTGATTAGAGGAAAAAATAATGAATGGGACAAAAGTAACAAATTATATGCAACTCTACGGGGCGTTTTTTATTTATTCTTTTGTTTCTGTCTTTGCGAAATTAGCATCAAACCAAAGCAATATATATATGACAATTCTTTTTATAGGAATTGAAATCGTGATTTTAGGCATATATGCTATTGTCTGGCAGCAAGCCCTTAAGAAGTTTGATTTAGTTGTTGCTCTATCCAGTAAAGGTGTTACGGTTATAATATCGCTAATATGGGCTGTGCTAATTTTTCAAGAAAAAATAACAATAAACAACCTTATTGGATCAGCATTGATTGTAGTAGGTGTCTGGTTGGTGTCTGCAGATGAGTAAGTATGTAATTGTTGCATTGATTTCAGGAGTAATATCTGCAGTCTCTCAAATATTGTTAAAGAAAAGCAGCTCAATTCCAAAGGAATCAAAAATTAAAGAATATCTTAATCCGTATGTAATATGTGGATATGGAATGGTTTTTTTATGTATGATACTAATGGTTATAGCATATAAAGGACTTCCATTTAAGTATGGTGCAGTACTAGAATCGCTCGTGTACTTTTATGTTATGATTCTTGGAAAAGTTTTCTTAAAGGAAAAATTAACGGCTAAACGTATTATTGGAAATGCGTTCATTGTTGTAGGGGTTGCGGTATTTTCGTTTTAAGTGAAGGATGTATTTTATGCTAAATGATAAAAGTAGAATATACACTACATATAAACATTTGCTTTTGATCTTTATTGTTTACGTTTTGTCCCAGGGCTTTTTATTGGTTGCGACTGGAAGGTGGTGGGATGATTGGTGTTATGCAGATAAGGATTGGGAGCATATGTACGAGGTGTTCAGACAGGCGTCGCTCCCATTAGAGGCATACATAAATGCAGGCCTATGGCTATTACCTGATAATTTTTATAAGATAATTGTTTTTGCGCTCTTTTTTGTGGGGTCAATTTTTGTATATAAAATTTTAATAAATACGGAGTTGGTTAATGATGAAGAGGCCTTTGGCATAACGCTTTTATATGTGGTAATTCCTATTAATGACGCACGTATTATGTGGATATGCTACGGGTATAGTCTCGGATTATTTTTATATTGGTTAGCTTTTTACATAGGTGTATCATGGAAAAAAAGCAACAAAGTGTTCTCTGCAAAAAGGTTCCTTTCATTACTTATTTTGATGTTAGCATTTAATACAGAGTCGATTATGATGATGACGTTGTTGATGTTGGGATATTTTTATTATTATGATTTGAGAGAGAATTTTATATGGAAAGAGTATAAGAAGAACATAAAATCTCTATATAAAACAGTTATTAGGCATATTGATTTCCTTATTGCGCCTGTTGTTTGGTATTTTGGAGATAAGATACTGTTCCCTGGATATGGAGAAATGTTTAACGGCCATAGCTATATTCCATGGACCAGTCTTCCGCTTATAATACTAAAAAGCCCAATCAATGCAATGTATACGTTGAGAGGCATTGTAGCTAATTCCTTCCCGATTTTCACACGAAACTGGTGCTTTGTAATCATTATATTTGCTATTTTGGTGTATATTATTTTGCACATTATCAGACTAAAAAAAATGGGAAAAGAAATAAAAGATTATAACACACGTAAACATGATTTGGTAATGTTTATAGTGGGTTGTGGTAGTTTCTTCATTGGTTATTTCCCATATGTAGTAAAAAGAAATCAGGAATTGGGTGCGATTTTTATGGGGAGCAGAGATTCTCTCCTTTTAGGTATTGGAATAGCAATAATGCTTTATTATGGATTTCGATTGCTTAATAAAAAAACATTCAAGGTGGCTATTGTAGCAACAATTGTTGTTGGAATATTACATTTTAATATTACATATTTAGATTGGCAGCAAAGCTACTACCAGCAGTTACAATTACAGGATGAATTTGCTGGAAATACAGAAATTATAGACAATGATACATTTTTAGTTTTAGCCAACAATATAAAAGTGTGGAATGGATATTATCAAATAAATGGTAACTCCTGGGAAGCTATTGGCGACCAAAAGAGACTATACTTGTCAGGCATAAGTAATATTGATTATTTGGTTGATGATGAACAATACGACAAATGGGTGCGTAATGGAGCTATGCTGAAGGATTACAATCCAGGCGATCGTAATATTGATGGAATTATTTTTGTCAATTATGGTGATATATCAAAAGCGACAATGGTAAAACAGAAATGGAACGAACTGTTTAATAGGAATGAATTTAACCAGTGGATAAGTGACACAAAAGATATTAAATATGCACCTTTGACAGAAAAGGAGTCAAGAGAACTTTTGCAGATGTACAAGGATGGAA
>JABUSD010000312.1 GCA_021442845.1 Holdemanella sp. | reverse complement strand
TTCCTCTATATAGAGGAAAAAGAGTCTAAGGATAATAGTAGCTTAGACTGTTAATATGGTATTAGATTATTTGCTTCATAGATCCGGAAATAAAGCAAGTCATCTAATTTAAATTGAATATATGAAGATTGAAAATTATAGACAGATTGTTCTAACGTTTGAAAGTAGAAAAGAATATGAAAACCCATTCCTGGATTGTATCATTGAAGCCTGGTTTACAGGGCCATCAAATCAGGTGATTCAAAGAGAAGCCTATTGGGATGGAAAGAATGTTTATAAGATTTCCTTTGCTCCAATTGAAGAAGGAAAGTGGACATATGTAATAAAAGCACCTTTAGAAACCGGACTAAATGGAATCTGTGGTGAGATTGAAAGTATCCCATATGAGGGGGATTTAGATATCTATAAGCACGGATTTATCAAGGTCAGTGAAGATAAAAGGTATTTCACATATGCCGATGGGACACCTTTCTTCTGGCTTGGAGATACACATTGGGAGTTTTCTTATAAAGAAAGATGGGATGAATCCAATCACCCCACTATGAAAAGCATGTTCAAAGGCATGGTTGATAAACGCTTTGAACAAGGATTTACCATCTATCAGACCAATCTAAGAAGTGATGCTTTGATGGGTGGTGATGCCAAGTATTGGAAAGGAAAAAATGTTCCAAACGTGGAATTCTATCAGAATGAACTGGATAGAAGAATGTATTATTTAGCAGACAAGGGAATTGTAAATGCTTTAGGATTTGCCTGGTTTATGTCGATTGAAAATAATATTGAACAGGAAAAGAATCTGGCAAGATATATTATTGCACGTTATGGAGCGCTGCCAATGGTCTGGACATTAGCTGGAGAAGTTGGTGGATATGATAAAAGTATACAGAAATATTATGTAGATGGATGGAGAGAGGTAGCTCTCTATGTTCAGAATAAGGATGGATACAATCATCTACAGACAGCTCACTACACAAATGAAAGACCATTCGCAAGTTATTATCAGGATGAGGAATGGTTTGATTTTACACTGAATCAGGCAGGTCATGGAGATTTTGTTGTAAGTGCGAATGATTATAAGGAATTCATGGCAAAACATAACGATAAGCCATTTGTAGAAGGGGAAGTATTCTATGAATTCTGTTCTACATTGGAAGAGAATGGATCGCGTTTATGTGATGCATCCATGGGAAGAAGGTGCGCTTACATATCCATCCAGTCTGGAGGATGTGGATTTACATATGGAGCACAAGGAATTTGGGATACATACTATGAAAAAGGTGAGCCAAACGGTATGAGCTTATTTAACAAGTTTGGAATCACATGGTATGAAGCCATTGAAGGCGAAGGTGCTCAGCAGATGGCTTATATGAAGGATTTTTACTTGAAGGAGAAATTTTGGGAACTGTATCCATATCATGCAGGGAATGATAATATTGGAAATCCATTTGGAAAGAAGTTACCACTTGTAACAGTATCTAAGGATGCCTCACATTGGATACTATATTATCCTGCATCAACACGTAAAACAGAAATTCTAAAAGGTTTTAATAGCACAACCTATGAAATGACATGGTTTAATCCTCGTAATAATCACTATTTAGAAAGCACTGTATTTACAGTTGAAAACAATGAATGGAACATCCCTAATAAACCAGATAAAGAAGACTGGTTACTTATAGTAAAGGAAAGGTAAAGAATATGGCAAAAGTTGTATTAGGATTTGCACCAACTAGAAGAAGTATTTTCTCAGCACCAGATGCAGTAAAATACGCTAATCTAACAAGAGAAAGATTAAAAGAATTAGATGTAGAATTTGTTGACATCGATGATATTTCAGAAGATGGATTACTACATGATGATAATGATCGCATTAAAATCGAAGAAAAATTCAGAGCAGCGAAAGTTGATGGATTGTTCTTTCCACACGGAAACTTTGGTACTGAATATGAAGTATGCCGCTTAGCAAAGGCATTAAATGTTCCTGTACTGTTATGGGGACCAAGAGATGAAAGACCAGAGCCAAACGGGGTTCGTTTAAGAGATAGCCAGTGTGGATTGTTCGCAACAGGTAAAGTATTACGCCGTTTTAGAATTCCATTTACATATCTGGCAAATGTTCGTTTAAATGATCCGCAGTTTGAAGCAGGAATCAAGAATTTCTTAGCTGTATGTAATGTTGTGAAGGCATTCCGTTCCACTCGCATTTTACAGATTGGGCCTCGCCCATTTGATTTCTGGTCAACAATGTGCAATGAAGGTGAACTGCTTGAGAAATTCAATATTCAGCTATCACCAATTCCAATGCCAGAATTAACAGCTGAAATTAAAAAAGTAAAAGGAACACCTGCTGTTGAAGAAACGGCTGCTTATTGTAAATCACACTTTAATGTATGCATCAAAGATGAAGAATTGGCTAATGTAGCTGCATTAAAGGTTGCGATGCGTAATCTAGCTGATAAATATGGATGCAATGCGGTTGCAATCCAGTGCTGGAATGCATTGCAGGGTGAAATTGGAATCATGCCATGCGCTGCAAACTCATTGTTAAATGATGAAGGCTTACCAGTTGTATGTGAAACAGATATTCATGGAGCCATTACAGCTATTCTTGCAGAAGCAGCTCGTCTGGATGAAACAAAGCACACATTCTTTGCTGACTGGACAGTTCGTCACCCAGACAATGAAAATGGAGAATTGTTACAGCACTGTGGTCCTTGGCCACTATCATGTGCATCATGCAAGCCGACAATTGGATATCCATTGGCATTTGATCACCCAGGTGCAGTAGAAGCTGAAGCAAAGAAAGGTGATTTGACATTAATGCGTTTTGATGGAGACAATGGCGAATATTCATTGTTGTTAGGAAACGCTAAAGGTGTTGAAGGACCATATACAAAGGGAACTTATTTATGGGTAGAAGTAGAAAACCTTGGACGTCTTGAAACTAAGATTGTTGAAGGACCATATATTCACCACTGTGTAGGTGTATATGGAGATGTTGTACCAGTATTATATGAAGCATGTAAATACATTGGTATAACACCAGATTTATATGACGACATCGAAGAGGAAGTTAAAGCTAAAATCCACGGATACTAGGAGGTAGAAAAATGGATGCACTTACTAGAAAAAGCTATGAATTAAGAAGAGATATCATTGAACAGATTCACTTATCTAAATCAGGACATGTCGGTGGAGATTTAAGTGTTATTGATATCTTAACAACACTTTATTATGACATTATGAATGTGAATGTAGAAAACTGGCCAGATCCAGATCGTGACCGTTTCCTATTAAGCAAAGGGCACTGTGCAGATGCATTGTATGTACTGTTGGGAGACAAAGGTTTCTATGATAAGAAGGAAGCCATTGAAACATTCTCACAATATGGTTCAAGATTCATTGGACACCCAAATACAGATGTACCAGGTATTGAAATCAACTCAGGTTCATTAGGGCACGGTTTAGCGATTGGTGTTGGTATGGCACTTGCAGCTAGAATGGATAAGAAAGACTATCGTACATATGTAGTATTAGGTGATGGTGAAATGGCAGAAGGATCTAACTATGAAGCTATGATGGCTGCAGGTCATTATAAGTTAGATAACCTATGCGCAACGGTTGATTTAAATGGTCTACAGATTTCAGGAACAACGGATCAGGTTATGAGCAGTGCAGATATGGGTGAAAAGTTCAAAGCATTTGGATGGAATGTCATTCATGTTGCAGATGGAAATAACTGTGCACAGTTAAAAGAAGCATATGAAGCTGCAAAAGCATATAAAGGTAAACCAACTGCTGTTATAGCTCATACAGTAAAGGGTAAAGGTGTTTCTTTCATGGAAAATGAAAAGGGATGGCACCATGGTGTTATGAGTGATGAACAATATGCGATTGCAGTGAAGGATATTGAGGGGGTACTCGCAAATGAATAAGATTACAAATAGACAAGCTATCTGTGATGTTCTAGTCGAAAAAGCAGCTACAGATAAGGATATTATCGTATTATGTTCAGATTCAAGAGGATCGGGTTCTTTAACTCCATTCTTTAATAAATATCCAGAACAATCTGTTGAAGTAGGTATTGCAGAACAGGATTTAGTTGGAATTGCGGCTGGTCTTGCTGCATGTGGAAAGAAAGCATTTGCGGCTTCCCCTGCATCATTCCTTACAACTCGTTCGTATGAACAATGTAAAGTCGATGTTGCCTATTCAAATACAAATGTTACATTAATCGGTATTTCAGGCGGTGTATCGTATGGTGCATTAGGTATGACTCACCATTCATGCCAGGATTATGCAGCTATGGCAGCTTTAACAGGAATGCGTGTATATTCACCATCGGATCGTTTTCTGACGACTAAATTAGTGGAAGCTCTATTAGAAGATAAAGATCCTTCTTATATTCGTGTAAGCCGTTCTGCAACAGAAGATATCTATAATGAAAATATGGATTTCACATTAGATAAGGCAATTGTTTTATCAGAAGGAAAAGATGTTGTCATTGTTGCATGTGGTGAAATGGTTCCTTATGCAAAAGAAGCGGCACAACAATTAAGTGCAAAAGGAATTAGTACGGGATGCATCGATATGTATTGTATCAAACCATTGGATTCAGCTACATTGATTGAACAGGTTAAGGATGCAAAATTAGTTGTGACAGTGGAAGAACATGCTCCATTTGGTGGATTAGGATCTATGGTTGCACAGACATTGTGTAAAGCATGTCCAAAGCGTTTAGTCGAATTAAATCTACCAGATACACATTTAATTGCAGGTTCTAACACTGAAATGTTTGCATACTATGGTCTTGATACTAAAGGTATTGTAAAAGCAGTGGAAGAAAATCTATGAAAAAATACATTGTAAGTGTCGATCAGAGCACACAAGGTACAAAAGCCATTCTTTTTGATGAAAAAGGGAATCTATTAAAAAGAGTGGATAAGAAACATGAACAGCTTATTAATGAGGCTGGTCATGTTTCCCATAATCCAACCGAGATTTATCATAATACAGTTCAGGTTGTTCAGGAGCTTGTTCGTGAATCTGGAATTGATAAAAAGGAAGTAGCAGGATTAGGAATTTCAAATCAGAGAGAGACAACGGTTATGTGGAGCAAAAGAGGAGTGCCTCTAGCAAATGCGATTGTATGGCAATGCAATCGTGCCAAGGATATTGCAGAGCGCTTCCCTGAATATAACGATAAAATCTATGATATAACTGGGATTCCACTATCTCCTTATTTTCCAGCCTGCAAAATGGCATGGCTCATTGAAAATGTGAAGCCACAGGAAGAATATTGTTTAGGAACGATTGATGCATGGCTTGTATATTGTCTAACGGATGGCAAATCCTTTAAGACAGATGCATCCAATGCGTCAAGAACACAGCTTTTTGATATTCATGAAGGATGTTGGTCACAGGAATTATGCGATTTATTTGGTATTCCAATGCATGCACTACCAGAAGTATGTGACAGCAATGCTTGTTATGGATATACGGATTTTGAAGGATTCTTTGATGAACCAATCCCAATCCAGAGTGTGTTGGGCGATTCGCATGCAGCTCTATTTGGACAAGGATGCCATACAAAGGGTACGGTAAAGACAACATTAGGAACAGGATCTTCCATCATGATGAACATCGGGACTGAATATGCAAAAAGTGAAAATGGACTTGTCACATCACTTGCATGGCGTATCGATGGGCAGATGGAATATGTATTTGAAGGAAATATCAATTATGCAGGGGCTGTTATCACATGGTTAAAGGATGACCTTGGTCTAATTTCAAATCCTGCTGAAACATCAACCATCGATCAGATTGCCAATATGGATGATGAAACGGTACTTGTTCCTGCTTTTTCAGGATTAGGAGCTCCTTATTGGACAAATGATGCCAAAGCTATGTTCTATGGTATGTCAAGAAAGACAAAACGCTATGAATTAGTAAAAGCGGCTGTTGAAAGTATTGCCTACCAGATTACAGATATTCTAAATGCAATGGCAAGTGATAGTAAATTATCGTTACATCAGGTTAAGACAGATGGAGGACCAAGTAAAAATCCATATTTAATGCAGTTCTTATGTGATATGGCTCGTACACGTGTATCGGTGTCTAAGCAGGAAGAATTATCCGCTATTGGAACTGCTTATATGGCAGGTATTGCTCTAGGTTTATACGATAAGAAAGAACTATTCGCAAATCTGGAATATTCTGATTACAACACAAAAATGGACGTTCCTGAATGGAACAGGAAAATGCACCGTTGGTACAAAGCGATTCACGTACTATTAGGAAAAAGTGATGACTTTTTAGATGCCAACTAGAAAGAAAAGACATGTTAACAGTATCAAATAATAATAAGACATTATTAAAGGATGGAAAACCATTCTTCTATCTTGCGGACACTTGCTGGTCTGCATTCACAAATATCGAAAATGAAGATTGGATATACTATCTATATAAAAGAAAAGTACAAGGATTTAACACAATCCAGATTAATATTCTTCCTCAATGGGATGCTTCAAGCACAAATTTAAACTACTGGCCATTTGTAGATAAAGATCCATATAAATTGGATAATGCCTATTTTACTCGTGCTAGAGAAATGGTAAAGACAGCCAAGGAAAAAGGATTTGAAGTAGCACTTGTTGTATTATGGTGTAACTATGTTCCAGGAACATGGGCATCTAAGCTTTTCCCAACAGGAATTCTTCCATTTGACTGCTTAGAAAACTATGTAAATAAAGTGCATGAAACATTCTCTGATTTACATCCAATCTATGTTGTAACAGGAGATACAGATTTCCAGACAGAAGAAACAGAAAAATATTACATTTCTGTTGGTAAACAATTAAAGGCATTGGCAAAGGATTGTTTATTTACTACACATATTAAAGGTCGCTATAGCTATATTCCTGAAGAATTAGCAAGCATGTTAGATCTGTTCTTCTATCAGTCAGGACATAACTCAAATGATTTGACTATGCCATATTCATTAAGTGAAGAAATGCAGGCTAAATATCCAGATAAACCATTATTAAACTCAGAACCATGTTATGAGGATATGGGATATTCAGGTGGTAAATATGGACGCTGGACAAGAAGAGACGTTCGAAGAGCCGCTTATGTAAGTATCCTTTCAGGTGCATGTGCTGGTATCACATACGGAGCTGCAGGAATCTACAGCTGGCATAAGGCAACTAGCTCATTTGCTGCATCCTTAGGGGAAGGATTTGATATGCCAAAGTGCATTGAAGAAGCGATGAATTTCCCAGGTGCATGGGATTATGGATATTTAAAGACAATCTTTGAACAATTAGGTGTGGATGGCATAACATCAGCACAGGAACTTCTTGTGAATAAGACAACGGATATTCGTCTTGCTTATGCAAATGAAAATCTATTGCTGGTATATCTTCCATCAAACACATGTGTACGTCTAAATAAAGACTTCACAGACTGGAAAGTAGATTGCATTGATTTAGAAAATCGCTTTACATGCAAATTAAATATCACTTATAAGAAAGAACAATCTGTAATTGATATGCATCCATTCAAAGAGGATGTGCTATATATTATTAGAAAGTAGGAAACTATGAGAACATTTCCAAAGAACTTTTTCTGGGGAGGCGCTACGGCTGCCAACCAATATGAAGGGGCATGGAATGTAGATGGAAAAGGTCCATCTATTTCAGATCACTGTACCAATGGATCGCATACATGTCCAAAACGATTAACTGTAGAATTTGAAGAAGGAACTTTATATCCATCAAGAGAAGCTACCGATTTCTATCACCACTATAAGGAAGATATCGCATTAGCTGCGGAAATGGGATTCAAGATTTTCCGTATGTCCATCAA
>JABUSD010000257.1 GCA_021442845.1 Holdemanella sp. | reverse complement strand
ATCAAAGGATTCCGTAAAGGACAGGTTCCTGATGCGATGGTACGTAGAATGTATCCAAAACAGGCAATCTATGATATGGCAGTGGATGAAGTCGCAAATGCTGCATTAAGACAGGGAATCGAAGAAACAAAGATTGAACTAGTTGATCGTCCTACATTAGATGTAAAAGAAGCAGATGATGATAAGATTGTATTGGTATTCAACTGTGTTGTAATGCCAGAAGTTACATTAGGTGAATACAAAGGATTGGATGTAACAAAAGACGCTGTTGAAGTAACAGAAGAAGACATCGAAAAAGAAGTAAAATCGGTACAGGAAAGATATGCTGACTGGGTAATCCGTGATGAAGATGAAACAGCACAGGATGGGGATCAGTTAGTCCTTGACTATGCAGGAACAATTGAAGGGGTTGCCTTTGATGGTGGAACAGCACAACAGCAGACATTGGTATTAGGATCAAATACATTCATTCCAGGATTTGAAGACCAGTTAGTTGGGGTAAAAGCTGGAGAAGAAAAAGATGTTGTTGTTACATTCCCAGAAGACTACAATGAAGCATCTTTAGCTGGTAAGGAAGCTACTTTCAAATGTTTAGTACATGATATTAAATATAAGGAATTACCAGAAGTTAGCGATGAATTAATTCAGAAGTTAAAATTAGAAGGTGTTGAAACTGTTGAACAGTTCAAAGAAAAGAAAAAAGACGACTTAACAAAGCGTAAAGAAAATGAAGCGGAAGAAAAATTTGGTGCAGATTTAATCGCTAAAGCGGTAGAAAACGCAAGCGTTGAAATTCCACAGGTTATGATTGATACAGAAGTAAAATCTTTAAGAGATAACTATCGTAATCAGTTAACACAATATGGAATCTCAGAAGCACAATATATGCAGGCTATGAACATTACTGAAGAAGATATGAATGCACAATTTGCTCCACAGGCTGAATCAAGAGTAAGAGAAGGTTTAGTATTGGATGCGATTGCTAAGGCAGAAAATATCGAAATCAGTGATGAAGAAGTAGAAGCTGAATACAACCAGATGGCAGAGATGTATGGAATGGAAGTTGCTCAGATTAAGAATATTGTATCTCCATTCAACATCAAGGATAGCTTATCGGCTCAGAAGGCAGTTCAGTTCTTAAAAGATTCTGCAAAAGCTTAATCCCATAAAAAAGGCGCTTTGCGTCTTTTTTGCATAAAAGTAAGGAGGTTATTATTATGGCTATGACATATCCTTTAATTTGTACAAGAGGTGTTATTATCTTCCCAGGACAGGAAATTGTGATTGATGTAGGAAGAAAACCATCATTGGATGCGGTATATAATGCCCAGGATCATTATGAAGACAAGATTGTTCTGTTCTCACAGAAGCGCATGGAAGTGGACAAACCAGGACAGGATGATATTTATACAGTTGGTACGCTATGTGAAATTCGTCATGTACGCCGTATCAATGACTTTATCCGTGTTAAGTTTAGAGGATTGGAACGTGTAGAACTAGTTGACTGGACAAAATCGGATAGTTCGGATATTGGGGAAATCAATATTCTTAAATCCATCAAACAGGATGAATTGGAAGAAGTTGCCCTAGTGCGCATGATTGCTTCCCTGTTTGAAGGAATGGCAAAAAATGAAAAATTCTTATCAAAGGATTTAATGATGGAATTATCAAAAGGAATTGGAGCCGAAGTCATCAGTGATAGAGCGGTACAGGCTTTCCCAATTTCAATTGACCGTAAACAACAATATCTAGAAACATTAGGAATCAATGATCGTTTAGAAATGTTACTACAGGACATGGAAAAAGAAAAGAAGATGTCTGAAGTAGAACAGAAGATCAATGAAACTGTCAAGGAAAGAATTGATCAGTCACAGAAGGAATACTACCTGCGTGAAAAGATGCATGCGATCAAGGAAGAATTAGGTGATGTGGTTGAACAGGATAAGGATGCGGAAGGAATCCGTAAGCGTTTAGCGGAAAATCCATATCCAGAATATATTAAACAGAAAGTAAAGGATGAATTATCCCGTTATGAAATGCTGCCAATGGCAAGCGGTGAAACAGGTGTCATTAAGACATATATCGACTGGCTGATGGAACTACCATGGTGGCAGATGACAAAGGATAATGAAGACTTGAATGAAGCACAGCGAATTCTAGATGAAGATCACTATGGACTTGAAAAAGTGAAAGAGCGCATCATGGAATATTTAGCTGTAAAACAGATGACAAATTCATTAAAGGCGCCAATCCTATGTCTAGTGGGTCCTCCAGGGGTTGGAAAGACAAGTCTGGCAAAGAGTGTTGCCCGTGCTTTAGGAAGAAAATTTGTCAAGATGTCACTTGGAGGTGTTCGTGATGAAGCGGAAATCCGCGGACACAGAAGAACATATCTAGGGGCACTTCCAGGAAGAGTCATTCAGGGAATGAAAAAGGCCCAGGTCATCAATCCAGTCTTCCTGATTGATGAATTGGATAAGATGGCAAGTGATTATAAAGGGGATCCAAGCAGTGCGATGTTAGAAGTATTGGACCCAGAACAGAATGCATTGTTCTCTGATCACTATATTGAAGAAGCGTATGATTTATCCAAGGTATTGTTCATCGCAACTGCCAATTATCTGGAAAATATACCACCAGCACTACGTGACCGTTTAGAAATCATTCAATTGTCTTCTTATACAGATGTGGAAAAGATTCATATTGCCAAGGAACACTTAGTACCTAAACAGTTGAAAGAGAATGGATTAAAGGCATCCCAGTTAAAAATCAGTGATGATATGCTGTTGTATCTGGTGCGCTATTACACAAGAGAAGCGGGTGTCCGTCAATTGGAACGCGTTATCGCAACAATCTGTCGTAAAACTGTGCTTGCGGTATTAAAGGATGGAAAGAAATCCATTACATTGACAAAGAAACTAATCAAGGAATGGTTAGGAAATGAAAAAGTAGACTATGGCAAGAAGGAAAAGACAGACCAGGTAGGAACTGTAACAGGTTTAGCTTATACAAGCTTTGGTGGGGATATCCTACAGATTGAAGCTAATAGGTTTGAAGGAAAAGGAAATCTGATTCTGACAGGACAACTAGGGGATGTCATGAAGGAAAGTGCCAACATCGCCCTTGACTATATCAAAGCGCATGCCAAGGAATATAAGATCGATCCAGAAATCTTTGGAAAGAACGATTTCCATGTCCATGTGCCAGAAGGAGCAGTACCAAAGGATGGACCAAGTGCAGGTGTGACAATGACAACGGCATTGGTATCCTGCTTTGCCGATATTCCTGTACGCGCCAATCTTGCGATGACAGGGGAGGTCACATTACGTGGTAATGTTCTTCCAATTGGAGGATTGAAGGAAAAATCTTTGGCAGCCCACCGTTCTGGAATTGATACAATTCTAATTCCAAAGGGAAATGTAAAGGATTTAGATGAAATTCCACAGGAAGTCAAGGATTCCGTTACATTTATTCCAGTATCCACTGTAAAACAGGTACTACAGCACGCATTGGTACAATAAAATGAAAAGCGAATTTGTAATTTCATGCGTTGATTCATCCAACTGGCCAGCATCTGATATGCCGGAAGTGGTTGTCGTTGGACGAAGCAATGTAGGAAAATCAAGCTTTATCAATGCCCTTACCGGAAGAAAGAAACTAGCGTATGTAGGAAATACACCCGGTAAGACAAGAATGATCAATTTCTTCTCGATTGATGATAGCTGGATGCTTGTGGACGTACCAGGCTATGGATATGCCAAGATGTCACAGGCTTTATTAAAGAAGATGGGTGACATGATGGAAGAATACTTTTCAAAAAGAGAACAGCTATCATGTGTCATTTCCTTAGTGGATGCAAGACATGAACCAACACGAGATGATAAGGATATGATTGAAATGTTAAGAAGTCAGCAGATTCCTATTCTTGTCGTTGCCACAAAAATTGATAAAGTACCAAAGACAAAGCGTATTAAAGCATTAAAAACAATTTCTCAAAGCTTACAGATTCCACTCCAAAACATTTATGGAATCAGCAGTACCGAAAAACTTGGATTTGAGGAAGTCATGCATAAATTAAAGGAAACTCTAAAGATTTAGAGTTTCTTTTTACTATCCATGTGATGTAAAATAGATATAGATTTACAAAGGAGAACAATTATATGAAAACGTATGCATTTGGTGTTGATATTGGAGGAACAACAGTAAAAATCGGTTTATTCAATACGTCAGGCGCTTTATTAGAAGTATGGGAAATCCCAACACGTACAGAAGACAATGGAAAGAATATTCTTTCTGATATCAACGAAGCAATCACTAAAAAGATGGAAGAAAATAATATCACAAAAGAGGAAGTACAGGGAATCGGAATGGGTGTTCCAGGACCAGTCGGAGATGATGGAACTGTATTCAACTGTGTAAACTTAGGATGGCCAACATTTAATGTTAAGATTCAGATGGAAGCATTAAGTGGAATTAAAGTCGGTGTAGGAAATGATGCCAACGTGGCTGCATTAGGTGAAATGTGGCAAGGTGGAGGAAAAGGCTACAAAGATTTAATTATGATTACATTAGGAACAGGCGTTGGTGGTGGCGTCATCGTTGATGGTAAAGTCATTGCAGGTGCTAATGGAGGTGGCGGTGAAATCGGTCACATCAATGTAAATGAAGAAGAAACAGAAGTTTGTGGATGCGGTAAGAAGGGATGTCTAGAACAATATACTTCAGCCAGTGGTCTATTACGTGTCACAAAACGTTATTTAGCTTCTCACCCAGATGAAGAAACCGTATTAAGACAATATGAAAAGCTATCAACAAAAGAAATCTGTAAAGCCGCTGAAGAAGGTGACGCTGTTGCGGTTAAGATGATGGATCTTTTAGGAAAGACTTTAGGAAAAGGTTTAGCTACAGTTGCGACTGTAACAAACCCAGCTGCATTCATCATTGGTGGTGGTTTATCCAATGCCGGTGCAGTATTGATGGAACCAATCGAAAAATGGTACAAACACTATTGTTTCCACAATATGACAGGAACAGAATTCAAACGTGCTACATTAGGTAACTCAGCAGGTATCTACGGTGGTGTTCAGCTAGTTCTTGAATAAGCATAAAAAAAAGCTCTTACGAGCTTTTTTTATGCTTATTTTTCAACAGCTTCAAAGTTGAATACACGATCGTGTAAGATTTCTTTAACTTCACCTGTGAATTCAATCAATCCCTTTTCCGCAATTGTCGATGAGTCATAACATGCAAAGATTTCCTGAGGTCTAGGTTCGATTACGAATTCATAGTTCTTATTGTAGTAACCGAAGTTACGTGTATCAAATGTGAATTCAACTGTTTTCTTTTGACCAGGTTCTAAGAAGACTTTCTTAAATCCACGAAGTTCCTTGATTGGTCTATTGATAGTAGGCTTGATAGAGTGTGTATAAATCTGTACAACATCTTCACCAGCAACATCCCCTGTATTTTCAATATCAACGGATACTTTGAACTTAGCACCCGTTTCTACAGATGCATCATTTTTAAGATTTGACAGCTTGAATGTTGTATAGCTTAATCCATGACCAAATGGATACAATGGCTGTAATACTGTTGAAAGAGGTCTTTGATACATATCTAAGTATCCAGAACCAGTCTTTGTTCCATAATAGATTGGGCACTGTTCTGAATATTGAGGGAATGTAACTGGTAAGTGACCGCTTGGATTGACTTTACCAGCTAATACGCGAGCAACTGGTAAGGCTCCAGATGGACCTGGATACCATGCATCTACGATAGCACCAACTGATTTTTCAACAGATGCAAGAGCTAATGCACGACCATTGAAGATAACCATAGATGTTGGTTTTCCAATTGAACCAATTGCACGAACTAATTCATCCTGGTGGTGAGGAAGTTCAAGGTTAGGGTGGTTGACACCTTCACCTGATGTAGTATCTTTTCCACCTGTAGCTGTAATTTCACCAACAGCTAGGATAACGGCATCGGCATCTTTGGCAACTTCTTTTGCTTCTTCGATTAATTCAGCCCAGTTATCAACATTCCATGTACCGATATGATATGTAAATTCAGTATCAGGCATTTCCTGTTTCATGGCATCGACTAATGTCAATGTTCCCAATGTTTTTTCAAGATATGCATTAACATTTTCATCAAATGATTTCGTTGGATCTGTATACATCTTTGCCTTCATAGAATCTACATCAAAGATGTCATAAATCATCTTTTCAAATCCTTCCATTACACCCATAGCTGGATCTGGATCAACAAGAATCTTTAAGAATCCAGACATCATACATGGATATGCATATCCACCAAAGTAACCACTTGTACGTTTTCCAAATGGACCGATAATCGCAACTTTCTTTAAATCCTTTGATAATGGAAGCGTCTTATTTTCATTCTTTAATAAGATGACCGATTTTTCAGCGATATCATAGCTTAACTGATCGGCTGCAGGATCAGCAAAGATTTCAACGGCTTTATCTGGATCAACATAAGCATTGTCAAGAAGACCCATTTCTTCACGTGCCTGTAATGTTCTAAGAACGCATTCATCTAAATCCTTAACATCAACAACACCCTTTTCAACACCTTCAACGATGTGATTATAAACCGTTGTTGTCATTGTATCAGCATCGATACCAGCTTTTAGGGCAGCACCTGCTAATTCAGCACGATCTTCAAACATACCCTGCTGATCGATACAACGAGGGATAGAGTGTCCATCACATACCGCAATACCCGTAAATCCGATATCATCTCTTAAAATCTTCTTTGTATATTCTTCATTGACTGACATTGGAAGTCCATCGATATCAGAATATGTAACCATGATTGACTGCATATCGTGTTCTTTGATGGCAGCAGCAAATGGTGTTGCGTATACTTCAAATAAATCTTTTTTACCGATATTGATTGTAGCACAGTTGATACCACCTTCAGATACACCATATCCTACCCAGTGTTTTGCTAGGGCAGCACAGTGTTTTGTATAATCATCACCCTGGATACCATGTACCTGTTCCGATGTCATACGAGCCGCTAACATTGGATCTTCTCCATATGTTTCATCAACACGTCCCCAGCGTCCATCTCTTGCGATATCCGCAACTGGTGACATCATCGCATAAGGACCAATCGCTCTTCCTTCAGTACCGATAACTTTACCCATTTCATATGACAATTCTGGATCCCATGAAGAAGCCACTCCAATAGGAACTGGGAAGATTGTCGCATCGGCTGCAACCAATCCGGATGAAGATTCATTCTGAATCAATACAGGTAGACCACATGTTTCAATGGCATACTTCTGAATGGCATTATATCCTTCAGCAGCCTGTCTAGGTCCTTCTGTAAATCCAGACGCAAACTGTGTCATACGACCTACTGCCTTTGGCATTGCCTTCTTTGCTTTTTCAAGGTTGAATACACCTTTATCTAAAGCCATAGATGGCATAATACAAGATAACTGCAAAGCTTTTTCTTCAACCGTCATCTTGGCAAGGATGTCTTTACATCTTTGACTAGGTTCTTTCATCTAATTTTCCTCCTGATAGATAAATATCTTTACTTATGTATATATTATCATGACATACGTAAAAATAGAGTAAAGAATATAAAAAAAGCTCAAAAATGAGCTTTACATTAGTTTCTTAACGATACGGATGGCTTCATTGCGATCCTTGGTATATTGATCTGTACCAACCTGTGTTTTTTCTTCTGAAATATAGATGGCAAGCATCGATTCATCCTTCATGCGAATACGGATACCAACATATAGATAAGGATTCTGGAATATACCTGTCGCACCTACACCCATCAAGGCAACAAATGGTTCCTGCAATCCTCTTTTACTCGCTTTTTCATTTAGAATGTCACATCGATCAATATCATTCATTTTATATGTACCAGTTGTACCATCCAGAATTTCAAAAG